>USIM01000062.1 GCA_900554675.1 uncultured Sutterella sp. | reverse complement strand
AACAGTTACCTTAATATGTTATCAACGCAGGGCGTTGTCATTGGTAATGTGACTTTCGAGCCTGGGTGTCGCAATAATTGGCACGCTCATAAAGCAAC
Organism: uncultured Sutterella sp.; assembly: GCA_900554675.1. Lineage (GTDB taxonomy): Bacteria > Pseudomonadota > Gammaproteobacteria > Burkholderiales > Burkholderiaceae_F > Aphodousia. The sequence continues at coordinate 5,649 of USIM01000062.1, read as the reverse complement.
AAAGGGTGGTGGTCAAATCTTGCTCTGTACGGCGGGCCGTGGTTGGTACCAAGAGTGGGGCAAGCCCGCTCAAGCCTTGAAAGAAGGCGATGTTGTCGTGATTCCGACAGGCGTCAAACATTGGCATGGAGCTGCCAAAGACAGTTGGTTCGTTCACTTATCCATTGAGTGGCTTGAACCCGTCAGTGTTGAAGACTACGAAAAATTACCTTAAAAAGATACTTGCAAATACAAACGGAGTCGTGGTTAGTTGTGTCCACGACTCTTTTTTTTGAAAAAATGCGATAAAAGTCGATTTTTAGTTGAAGTCAGGCTCATTGTTCGATACCATTATGGTGTTTTTGAGAGGATTACTGTCAATAAACCCCCGCTTAAAAGCGGAGGCTTGAAAAGCCTTGATTGACTAGCCCCAGTCTGAAGCATTGTTTCAGACTCCGTTCATTGGGAATACATAGGCACTCCGTGGTGTCAATCCTAGCTGCGGACCCTGCGACCATCGATTAAAAGCACTGAGGGTAAGGTGCGGTGTTGATGGTACTTAAACCCCTTTGAACATGGTCGAAGGATTTTTACCGACCGGCAACGGTCGTGGAAACAAAACTTGAGAGTATTTGTATTAAACCAACGAGGTGAACCCCTCATGCCTTGCTCCCCGGCAAAGGCACGCAAGCTTCTAAAAGCCGGTCATGCGAAAATCAAAAGGGTCAATCCCTTTCAAATTCAATTGACCCGAGCCACAGGAGAGAGCGTGCAACCGGTGACATTGGGTGTGGATGCCGGCAGTAAAACGATCGGTTTAAGCGCCAGTAGCGCCAAGACCGAACTCTATGTGAGCGAAGTGGCTCTTCGCACGGATGTGAGCGATTTACTGTCCACGCGACGTGAATTTCGTCGCGCCCGTCGAAATCGAAAAACACGGTACCGTGCCGCTCGATTCGATAACCGGGTTCGCTCTAAAAATAAAGGCTGGTTAGCCCCTAGCGTGGAAAATAAGATCCAAGCGCACATCTCGCGCGTGCAAAACGTGTGCCGTCTTATACCCGTGAACAAAATCCGAGTGGAAACGGCGGCTTTTGACATCCAAAAGATTAAAAATCCCGACATTGCAGGGATAGATTATCAAAAGGGAGATCAATTGGGGTTTTGGAACGTGCGTGAGTATGTGTTAAACCGTGACGGTCATGTCTGCCAACACTGCAAAGGTAAATCGAAAGATAGGATACTTAATGTCCATCATCTCGAGAGCCGAAAAACAGGGGGTGACAGTCCCGGCAACTTGATCACGCTTTGTGAAACGTGCCACAAGGCTTACCACCGCGGGGAAATTCAATTGAAAGTGAAACGCAGCCCCTCGTTTAGAGATGCTGCCTTTATGGGAATCATGCGTTGGACGTTCTTTAATCGTCTCAAAGCCTTGTTCTCACACTTAACGGTTGAAAATACCTATGGGTACTTCACCAAGTACGCACGCATTCGTTTCGGCATCGCCAAAACGCATTGTGCAGATGCTTATTGCATAGCAGGCTTTCTCCACGCCAAACGCATGGGAGAGTTCCTCTTTCAAAAGCAGGTCAGAAAACACAATCGCCAATTGCATAAAGCAACGATTTTAAAAGGTGGTGTGCGTAAAGCACAGCAAGCTCCTTACATAGTAAAGGGCTTTATCCTCTTTGATCGTGTGCGCATTAACGGCGAAGTGGGTTTTGTCTTTGGGCGACGTTCATCGGGTTACTTTGATGTGCGTCGATTGGACGGAACAAAGATCTCTGCCGGCGTGAGTTTTAAGAAATTAAAACGAATTGAAAGCAGACAATCGTTTTTAACAGAATTAAGAAAGGAGACGGCGCTCCTCCCCCGCATGAATGCAGGGGTTTCCGCACCGTAATTATTTTATGAATACCACAAACGAATTCAACGTCCGTATTATGAAAATCGATCGCTTGATCAGTGAGAAAGGGATCGCAACTTTCGAAGATTTGCAACGTGCAACGGGAGCTGCTCCTGCTACTGTCAAGCGTGACTTGCGCTATATGCGTGAATCCTTAAAGGCTCCGATCGTCTTTTCTCGCATCCGTGGTGGTTACCTTTTTGCTAAGAATCGTGCCGATGCTAAGCGCGAAGACTTCTATGAACGCAAGTCCTCTTGGTTTACGCCCGATGAGCTCTATCACTCCATCAAAACGCTTGATCAATTCGATGAGTTGGAAAAGAACCGTAAGGGCTTTTTAAGTCGCGACTTGCGTCAAGTCTCCGCTCGTCTTCGCTCCATCATGTTCGAAGAAGAAGCCAACATTGATGAATTGAAAAAGCGCATCGTGATTCAAGAACCGGTTCGCAAGCCCATCACTAACGATTACTTTGAAGTCTTGGGTCAAGCTTTGGTTCACCGTCAACGTCTTCGCTTGCGTTATTGGTCTGAAAATAAGCAAGAGGAAACGGAACGCGTTGTCAGCCCCATGCGCTTGGTTTACTACCGCGGTCGCTGGTACTTGGATGCTTGGTGCCATACTCGCGGTGCACTTCGCAGCTTCAATGTCGAAAACGTTCGTTTTGCCGACATCATGAAGACCGGTGTCAAGCCCATCCCTATGAAGGCCGTGGAAGCCGAGTTGGGTGCCACTTACGGCATGTTCCGAGGTGAAGTTCCGCAATACGCTCGTATTCGCTTTGCCGGTCTTGCTGCCAAGCGCGCAAGTCAATTTGTTTGGCACAAAGATCAGTTCGAAAATTGGGTTAGCGAGGACGTCTATGAATTGACGATTCCTTTCGCTGACAATAGCCCTGAATTGGTCGGTGACATCCTCCAATTTGGTGCCGGTTGTAAGGTGATGGAACCGCAGAGTTTGCAAGACGCAGTGCGTCATGAACTCGCTCAGATGATGGAAAACTACAAGTAAGGGATCACAGGCGTGACATTCCGTCGTTACCATTATCGCCATAAAAACCATCCGCGTCCGAAACCCGTAGAGGCTGCCAAGCTTGAGCCCTCGTCTGTTCCGATTGAGCAGCGCGCTCAAGAAGTATTCTTCTGCGGGGATCCGCACGGTGGGTTTGATCACATCATTCAGGCAGGTAAAGAACACCGCCCGAAAGCCATGATCATTTTGGGTGACTTGCAACCGCCTGCGCCTTTGCATGAGGTGCTGGCGGACATTTTGCCTTTTGTAGACGTGTGGTGGATTCCCGGCAATCACGATACCGACAACGATTATTTCTATGATCGTTTATGGAGAAGTGAGCTAGCAGGGTCAACGGTATTCGCATTGCCGGTCTTGGCGGTGTTTTCCGTGGCCAAATTTGGATGCCACCACAAGCACCTAACTACATGAGTGCCGGGGCTTTCATTCGTCGTATTGGTCGCGGGAATATGTGGAGAGGGGGCTTGCCTCGTCGCCACCGTACGTCCATTTTCCCGTCAACGTACGATAACTTGATTACGCAAAAAGCCGATGTACTCGTGACTCACGAAGCGCCGGGCTGTCATCGTAAAGGCTTTTTAGCTGTGGATCAATTAGCCAAGACCATGCAAGTGAAGTATCTCTTTCATGGTCATCAACATGAGGATCGCCACTACCCGACCTACTATGGCTTTACGCCTCGTGGTGTAGGTTATCGTGGGATTGTGAATTTGTTGGGCGATGATATCGTGCCCGCACAAATCGATCCGCGAGAAGTCGCCGACTATGGCGATAGTCCCTACGAACCCGTGATGAGTTCGGGGATGACACTCAAGCGTTTAGGTTAATTTTCATCATTCATCTTGTAAACAAAAAGGAGAAGCTTCAAACACTTCTCCTTTTGTCTTACTCAACGTACCTGCCGATTACCTTCTCGATCTCTTTGGGTACCTTTTCGGATGATTTTTCCTCGGTGCCGTATTCACCTTCAGCCCAGAGTCCACGGTATCCGCCTTGTTGACTCGGGGCTGTTGGGGCTCCCCCACGGTGGCCGGCTCCGGTGCCACTAAATTGATATTTGCAGGGTTTTTCTTTCTTTGTTTTTCTTTAACAGAAATCCAAGTCTTAATCATGGCAACACCGATAGCTAAAAGTACCGGCCCCAAAATCATCCCCAAGAGACCGAAGGCAATCACACCCCCGAACACACCCAAGAAAACCAACGAGATGGGGAGCGGAGTACCGCGAGCAATCAATAAGGGTTTGATGAAGTTATCGACACTAGCGACAGCTAAAACACCCCAAGCGACCATAAAGGCGGCCAAACCTAATTCACCTTGAGTGTAGAGCCAGAAAGCAACGGGGCCCCAAACCAACGGAGGACCAATCGGCACAACAGAGAGTACGAAGACGGCGATGGAGAGCAAAAGCGTACCAGGAGCACCCACAATCAAAAAGCCGATACAAGCCACGATACTTTGTGCTGCGGCCGTCCCCACAATGCCCCACACAACGCTTCGTGTGGTGTTAACCAAAATGTGGCTTAATTCTTTGCTCAATCCACCTGAAACTCGTTCAAGTAAGGCTTGAGAGCGCTTGGCAATCAAGTCACCGTCGCGGTAGATAAAGAAGGCGATAAAGGCAACCAAGCCCATTTGCACCAAGCCGTTACCGGCAGAAATGGCGAGATTTAAGGCCATACGACTCATGGGTTGCATGAGACGTTGAATGAGGTCTGCTAACTGCTTCAGATCAAAGAGGAAAGCCAGTTGCTCGAAAAGCCAAGAACCGATGACAGGGATGTCTTTGATCCAGATCGGTGATTCGATGTGTTGGATGGAGTTGATAATGCCCGAGATGGCACCCGGCAACTGTTGAGCCACAACTGCAGATAAAAATGAGAGCGGCAGAATTAAGCAGATCGTTAAAAGGGCCACCATCAAAAGCGCAGCGGGCGTGCTACGTTCGCCAAATGAATTTTTAAATCGTACAAAGAGCGGCCAACTGACGATTGTGGCGATCCCGGCTAACGTAATAGCGGTTAAAAACGGGGCCACAACAAAGTAGCACCCGATCGCTATGGCTGCGCCAAAGAGGATACGAATCAATACATCAATGCGCTCGCGAAGGCTAACCATGGTAATTTCTTTCACAGAGGTTGAAGTAATGCTTTAGTCTAACTGATTGAGTGCATTTTAGGGCTACAGAAGTGAGGGATTTCAAAAGATTTTTGCCAGAGTCTGGCTCTCAATGCGAAAATGTCGGTTTCGATGAATAAAAGAAACTCTATGTCTGATTTTTCGCAAAACCCCACCTTAAACTTAGACTTCCCTCTAAAGCGTCTTTGGGCGGCTCATATCTTTTTTATTGTCTTAAGTAACTATGCCGTGCAGTTGCCCGTCACGGTTTTGGGGATTGAAACCACATGGGGAACATTTACGTATCCGTTTTTATTTCTATTGACGGATTTAACGGTGCGTCTTTTTGGTGATCGTTTAGCCCGTCGCATCATTTTCTTTGCGATGATGCCGGCGCTTCTTTTGTCCTATATTTTTGGTGCTGTTTTCCAACAAGGCGATTTCCAAGGCCTTGCGTCATTAACCACTTTCAGCCTTTTTGTTTTCCGAATCGCCTTGGCTTCCTTTGTAGCTTATGCATTAGGGCAATTGTTGGATATTTTCGTTTTCCAACGTTTGCGTCAACTTTATCAATGGTGGTTGGCACCGGCGGCGGCCTCCGTGTTTGGTAACTT
>USIM01000061.1 GCA_900554675.1 uncultured Sutterella sp. | reverse complement strand
ATTTGGGAGAACGTCATTTTTACAGTACAATGATGGGCTCTAAAAGATGATGTTCCCGTGGTGAAACAGGATATCACGATAGCCTCCTAAGCTGTAATTCCGGGTTCGAGTCCCGGCGGGGATACCATTGCTCAAAAAAGCGTCAGTTGAAAAACTTGACGCTTTTCTGTTTCTATCTGATTGTTTTTGTTGATGTTTTTAGTTGTGCTTGTGCTTGGCGAGAATGCGGAAAAACAGGCATAATTACCACTTTGTTCCGAGCGGTCCGTGTTGTCGACCGTAGGATGTCTGGTTAAGAGTAAACTTTTGTTTTTATTGGGTAAATAATGGCAACAAGTAAGCGTGCTGATTACGGCGAATCGAGTATTAAGGTCTTAAAAGGTCTTGAACCTGTCAAGCAACGTCCGGGGATGTATACCCTCACGGACAACCCTTTGCACATCATTCAAGAAGTGATTGATAACTCCAGCGACGAAGTGTTGGCTGGAGGCGCCTCTCGTATTGAGGTGACGTTACATACGGACGGCTCCGTGACGGTTTTAGATGACGGTCGCGGTATTCCTGTCGGTATTCACGAAGAAGAAGGCGTACCTGCTGTTCAGTTGGTGTTTACGCAATTGCATGCGGGCGGGAAGTTTGAAAAGGATTCGGGCGGAGCCTATTCCTTTGCAGGCGGTCTGCACGGCGTTGGTGTTTCTGTTACCAATGCTTTGTCTACGCGTATGGAAGTGACGGTGTGGCGTGAAGGCAAAGAGCACCGCATTGTGTTTGCCGATGGCAATGTCATCGAACCCTTAACGAGCGTGAAGAGCCCTCGTCCTAAGTCTCAAACCGGTACGCGTGTTCGTGCTTGGCCGGATCCTCGCTATTTTGATAGCCCCACGGTGCCCGCAGAGCAATTGGTTCGCCTTTTGCGCTCTAAGGCCGTGTTGATGCCGGGTTGCGAAGTGGTGTTGATCAATGAGAAAAACGAAACGACGCAAAGTTGGAAGTTTGACGGCGGTCTTCGTGAGTACTTGATGAGTGAGCTGACGGCTGATCCTTTGATCGAGCCTTTTGAATCCCAAGGCTATGCCGAAGACGATTCGATGGGTTTTGCCGTTGGTGAAGGCGCTTCTTGGGTGGTCGTTTGGCAAGAAGAGGGCAGCACCGTTCGTGAAAGTTATGTGAACCTGATTCCGACCCCGGCCGGTGGTACGCATGAATCGGGTTTGCGCGAAGGGCTTTACTTGGCCATGAAGGCTTTTATCGAAGCCCATGGCTTGATGCAAAAAAATGTCAAGTTATTAACCGAAGACGTCTTTGCTCGTGCGTCCTGCATTTTGAGTGCCAAGGTGTTGGATCCGCAATTCCAAGGTCAAACAAAAGAACGTTTAAATAACCGCGACGCATTGCGTTTGGTGAGTAACTTTGTTCGTACGCAGTTTGAATTCTGGCTCAATAGCCACGTTGAAGACGGTAAAAAGCTGGCCGAACTTGTGATTAAGCAAGCCCAAGCCCGTCAAAACTCTGCCAAGAAAGTCACGAAGCGCAAGGGTTCGAGTGTCGCCGTGCTGCCGGGTAAATTAACCGACTGCGAAAGCGAAGATATTACGTTAAACGAACTTTTCCTTGTGGAAGGGGATTCGGCAGGCGGTTCTGCAAAATTAGCTCGAGATAAACACTTCCAAGCCATTTTGCCACTTCGAGGCAAGGTGTTGAATACTTGGGAAGTGGATCGCGATCGTATTTTTGCCAATAACGAAATTCATGACATCTCGGTAGCGATCGGTGTGGATCCTCATGGCTTTAACGATGAAGCCGATTTGAGTCAGCTGCGCTACGGCAAGATCTGCATCATGGCCGATGCAGACGTTGACGGTTCTCACATTCAAGTGTTGTTGTTAACGCTCTTTTTCAGACACTTCCCGGATTTGATCCGAAAGGGTCATATCTTTGTTTCCCGTCCGCCACTTTTCCGTGTGGATGTGCCAAAGACCGGTCGCAAGCCCGCTCGTACTATCTATTGTTTGGACGAGCGCGAGTTAGCTAGTGAGAGAAGAAAACTTGAAATGGAAAAGGTCAATATGGCCAATGTTTCAGTCTCTCGCTTTAAAGGTTTGGGAGAAATGTCAGCCAAGCAATTAAAGGAAACAACCCTAAACCCTGAAACTCGCCGTTTAATGCCTGTCTCTTTCGGTGATTTGGCATACGCTGAAAGTCAAGAAATGTTTGATATGTTGATGGGTCGAAGTGAAGCCGCTACGCGTCGAGTGTGGATGGAAAATAACGGCGATCAAGTCGAAGTGGATATCTAAGGAGACAGACGTGGGGAAACAAGACGAGTTATTTTCTGGCGATCTTTTTGGCTCTGAACAGGAAGTCAAAGAAGAAAAGGTCGAAGTCGAACAAGTTGAAATTGAAAACGATGTGATCATTGAGTCGACTGAAGAAGCACCTATTCAAGTTGAAGGTGCTGTCGTTGAAGACGAAAATACTGAACGCAACGCTGAAAAAGCGATCAATGAAGACATTGAACCTGAGACCGAAGTTGAGGTACCGACGCCCATTCAAAATCGCCCGGTACAAAGCGGTGATGATGGTGAACGTTTGACGTTGGCTCACTTTGCTAGTCACGCTTATTTGGAATACGCCATGTCGGTGGTTAAAGGCCGTGCATTGCCTGATGTGGGCGATGGCCAAAAACCTGTTCAACGCCGTATCCTCTTTGATATGTACGAGATGGGGTTGGCTCGACCCGAAGCCCGTTTTGTTAAGTGCGCCCGTGTGGTTGGTGACGTTTTGGGTAAATATCACCCTCATGGTGACTTGGCAGCTTATGAAGCCATGGTGCGCATGGGGCAAAACTTCAATATGCGCTACCCCTTGGTTCAAAGCCAAGGTAACTTCGGTAGTCGAGATGGCGACGGTGCGGCTGCCATGCGTTACACCGAAGCGCGTTTAACGAAGATTTCCCGCCTTTTATTGGAAGAAATCGATGAAGGCACGGTGGACTTTTCGCCCAACTACGACGGTCACTTTAAAGAACCTGCGATGTTGCCCGCACGCTTGCCCTTTGTTCTTTTAAATGGTGCGAGCGGTATTGCCGTGGGGATGGCAACGGAAATCCCGCCTCACAACTTAAAAGAAGTGGCTAATGCTTGTTTAATGCTTTTGGAAAAGCCTGAGGCCACAATTGATGACGTAATGGAGATTTTGCCAGCACCGGACTTCCCGATGGGCGGTCAAATCATCAGCAAAAAAGAAGATATCCGTGATGCCTATGTGAGCGGTCGTGGCAGCATCAAAGTTCGTGCTCGCTATCACTTTGAAGAAATGCAACGTGGCAACTGGCGTTTGATTGTGACGGAATTGCCGCCCAACACCAGTGCTCAACGCGTTTCGAATGAATTAGGTGACATTACCAATCCCAAGATTCGTCCGGGCAAGAAGGCCTTGACGGCTGAGCAACAACAAGCCAAGGCCGCCATGCTCGCCATTTTGGAAAATATTCGAGACGAGTCGGACGGTGATAATCCCACGCGTTTGGTGTTTGAACCCAAGAGCAAGAACGTTAACCGTGAAGAGTTCGTCAATGCCTTATTGGCTCAAACGAGCATGGAAGGCAACGTCTCGATGAACTTGGTGATGGTGGGCTTGGATGGCAAACCTTGCCAAAAGAATTTATTGACGATTTTGAACGAATGGGTTCAATTCCGTCGAGAAACGGTACGTCGTCGTTCGCAATTTAGATTAAAAAAGGCCGTGGATCGCATTCACATTTTGGAAGGTCGCCATTTGGTGTACCTCAATTTGGATGAAGTGATCAGTATTGTTCGTGATGCCGAGGATCCTAAAGTTGCGCTCATGGAACGCTTCCCCTTGTCTGAAATTCAAGCTGAAGACATTTTGGAAATCCGTTTGCGTCAATTGGCACGTTTAACGGGTATCAAGATTGAGGCTGAGTTGAAAGAACTCACGAAGACGCGCGCATCTTTGGAACGTCTCCTGGGTAGCGAAAAATTGTTGACCAACTTGGTTGCCAAGGAAATCACGCAAGACATGAACGAATTTGGTGACGATCGCCGCACGTTGGTGGAAGAAGCCATTCGTGCCGAAATGTCTCAATCCGTTTTGGATGAACCTGTGACGGTGGTTATCAGTCAAATGGGCTTTGTGCGTGCTCGTACGGGGCACGGTCACGATGCGACAGTAATGAACTACAAGATGGGCGACAGTTACGCTTGGTCTTGCGAGTGTCGTACGACGGACCAAATGGTTGCCATTTCCGATACGGGTCGTGTGTACACGATTGCAGTTGCGGATTTGCCGAGCGCCAGAGGCGATGGCTTACCCATTAACAGTTTCATTGACTTAGAGTCCGGCACAAAGATCGTGGGTTACTGTGTGGCAAAGCCCAATGACAAGATTGTCATGGCGACCACGATGGGTATGGGTTTTGTTTGTGAGTTTAAGGATTTGTTGGCGCGCTTGAAGGCCGGTAAGAACTTCTTAAAGCTTGAAGAACATGCCGAAGTTTTGGTTCCGCAAGTGGTTGCTGAAGGTCAAACCCATTTGGCCTGTTTGTCTGAACAAGGCCGTTTGATCATCTTTGACTTAAATGAAGTGCGTCAATTGCCGGGTGGCGGTAAGGGTGTGAGCCTGATGGATCTCAATTTGGCAGAAAAACTCTTGATTGCCAAGCCCATCGCGCCGGAAGGCGTGATGGTGACCGGAACGGGCCGTGGTGGCAAGGATCGCGAATATGCGGTGAAGAAAGCCATTTTGGAATACCACATGGGCCATCGTGCTCGTAAGGGTAAACAACTCGATATCCGTTGGAAGGCATTGTCTTTGCAAGATTTACCGGTGAAGGCACCGGCGACAAATCAAGAAGATGGTGAGAAGGCTGAGGTCGAAGCGACCGAGAGCGCTGAAATACTCGAACTTGTCTAGCAAAAAAGGGGGTGTTGCAAAACTCATGTTTTGTGCACCCCTTTGTTTTTTCTCTTGTAACTATTCTTGGCAATCTGATTAGGTTGTTTTTCTCGTCTCTTATTCACTCGATTTGCAAGTCGTTTTGCTGACGGTTTCTTGAAGACCTCTGCCTCTAAATCTAGAGGAGCCACCCAATAGTGAGAGTGTTGTTTGGTTAGTTGGTATCTCATAAATTTTCGAATATTCATTCCTAAACAAGTCAAAGCAAATTCGGTACTTACTCGTTTTAACGAAGTTCTTCTGAATCGTGTAAAGGTCATGTTTTGTTTGATGATTCCAAATACCCCTTCGACCTGACAGCTACGGTTAATACGCATTTCTATTCCTTCGCGACTTAGAAGTAAGTCTCTAGCTTTTTGCTTTAACATGACGTAACGAGGCTGAATTTCAAAGATTTTTTCATCAGCTACTTTTTCTGTCATGAATCGTCTGCAATAAGGCATAAACTCACAGCCAGAACATCCCTTCACTTGATAAAAACGAGCGAATGCTTTTTTCGGGTGTCGCCCTGGTATATCAACAGCATTTCCGATTCGCCCACCAAGGCAAAGTATTGTTCCATCGTCAAGATACTCATAAACAGCGGGGTTTCGGCCACTTTTTTCACCATTCCAAGATTGATATTTGACGAACGCCTTGATTTTGTTAGTCTCGCAAAACTCATAATTGGACAAGCTTCCATATCCGGAGTCGGCAACGACGTTTTGAGGGTACCGGTTATACAATTGATGAAAATTTTGAAGTGCCGTCTGAAAGCACTTAAGGTCTGAGCGCTCTTGAGAAACTACATAAGAAACGACAAAGCCATACGAAACCAAGAGCTGCTCGCTATATGCAGCATGCATATTTGAACCAAGATCGGAAGAGCGTCGTGTAGGGAAAGAG
>USIM01000060.1 GCA_900554675.1 uncultured Sutterella sp. | reverse complement strand
CGCTTTTGCAAGTTTTTCTGCAAAAATTTTTGAAAAATCTCAAACGATTTCGTTTTCTCCTTGTCTATCAATGAATTAGAACTTCATGCGTTCAGCAACAGGCTTGCCCGGATCCACGACCAAAGCATTAATACCCATCGCACGAACAGCGTCAGCCCCTTGAGCCGTACAGATCACCGTACCGTTGGTACCGTGGACATGGCCATCCTTCAAAATGGTCTTGCCGTTAACAAAGCTAGCGACCGCCTTTTGAGCGTTCAAGTCAAAGATCGTGATATCGGCATCAGCACCAACACTCAAATGACCCTTGTTGTCCAAACGCAACATACGTGCCGGATTCAAACTCGTCTTGGCCACGAATTCAGACATCGTCAAAACGTCCAAACGCACCAAAGACAAACCTTGTTCCAAAATCACGTTACGCGGGATGCAGCCACCGTCGGTAGAAATACCGTCAACAACGAAACTGCCGTCCGGTCGCTTGGCTTGGGCAAGCATAATGCGCGGCAACGGAGGATTGACGTTAAAGGAACCGCCTACATCGCTGTTGCAGCTCTTCCAAAGGGCCAAACCTTCTTCACCCGTCACCAAGTCAGAGTAGCCGCCTGCGTCATACACGGCCCAAACCTTATTGGCCTTAAACGCGCCTTCAATGCCTGCCTTATCAGCCGTAAAGCCAAAGCGCTTCAAGCAATTGCCCGTCACCTTGGATTGCACTTCACCGTTTTCAAAACAGGTCAAACGCGTACCGTTGCGCGGCGAAATATAGCTTTCGCAGTGGATATGATCGTTAGCCAACAATAACTCAATGGCTTCTTGCGTTTCTTCCACTTCAGAGCGAATGGCACCACGGCAATAGGCATTGATGTGAGCCAAGTGCAAGAAGTTGCCCTTACTCATTTCAACGGCTTCACGCATACCTTCGATGTTGGAGCCGTGTTCGCTGGTACCGGCGTGCCAAGCAATGTAAGCACCGTGTTCAAGCGCCGTCTTAATCAAAAGGGAAGACACTTGGGGCTTTAACGGATAGTGACCGCCCAAGAGCTTTACGCCCAATGCACCGCCCTTCATGGATTCGTCAATCAACGCATCCATTTCGGCCTTGGTGGGTTCATTGGTCTTAAAGGTAAACGGGGGCGATGCGTATTGCAAAATGGCAGCATTGATACCGCTACCATAGGTCGGGATATTCTTTAAAACATTGTCCAAGGGACCAGCCATGTCTAAGCACGTCGTAACACCGGCCATGGCGAGCATCTTAAAGCCATAGGGAGAGCCCCACATTTCACCCAAGTGAACGTGGCTGTCAATAATCCCCGGTTGAAGAACGTAACCCGTGTAGTCTTCGACAACCTTGGCTTGGCCGCCGGGCAAATCCACGCCCACTTCAGCGATCACACCATTTTCGATCGCTACGTCGCGAATGCCGTCAATATGGTTGAGGGGGTCGACAACACGAGCGCCCTTTAACAATAAATCCCACATGCTTATTTCTCCTTGAGAACTTCAGAAAAGAGTCCGCTTATCGATAAGCGATAACATATTAATTTTAATCATTTTCACATCAAAAATTTATTCAAAGAAACTTGATGATGTGTATTGAGTGTGTATAATAATGATAAGCAAACTTTATAGGAGCATTTATGACAAGTGCTGAGCTTATGAAGTTGCTTGAAGATGACGGTTGGCACATTAGTAGTCGAAAAGGTTCTCACATAACCTACAAAAAAGAAGGTTACAGATACCACATCACTATTAAGCACCCAACCAAGGATGTTTCTAGAGGTCTTTTACGAGACTGCTTAAAGAAAATGAACCAACTTCAATAGCAACTTCTGGGAGGGGATTCCCTCCCAAGCTCCTCCCTTATGGTTTGCGCTTAGGAGACCACTATATGAAATACGTCGTTGCGATCGAACCTCCTTCTGCAGAGTGTGCAGAATATGGGGTTATCGTTCCCGACCTTCCAGGTTGCTACTCAATGGGGGAAACTGTTGATGATGCATTAAACAGCTCCCGCGAAGCAATCGAATGCTGGCTTGAGGTCGCGTTTGATAACAATGAAACTCTACCCAAAGCAAGAAGCATCGAAGAAATTCGAAAAGAAAATCCAGAATGGAAAGACTGGATTTGGGCTCTTGTTGATGTTGACTTATCCTCTTTTTCTGACAAAGTCGAACGAGTAAACATCACAATCACTCGTCGAGTTTTGCGTCGTTTGGATGAACAAGCAAAACTCGCGGGAACTTCTCGCTCTGGACAAATCGCCAATTTGGTGATGAGTGCAAGTTAGAGTACAATGAGAACCTGAGCTTTAATGCTCAATATAAAGTTTGCTAGCAAGGCGCCCATCAACAGATGGGCGTTTTTGCATCTTCAACAAATGCAATCCCCCCTTCCCTACGCCCGCATCTATCCAAATGAGAATTTTTCACTCAAAAAGCTCATCAAAAATTGCCCTATTGCCTTGATTTTTTGGCATACTTGCCTCATCAGGAAAACCAACACACTCACCTCCCGCAGATTCAATTGAGGTACAACGTTTCGGCATTATTTTTAATGCCGTGAGGGGTGTTGTGGTCCGAAAATTTTTGTTTTTGTCTTTTAATTATTTGGAGATTTTTACTATGAAATCCGATATCGAAATCGCACAAGAAGCGCAATTGATTCGTATCGACGATCTCGCTCACTCTGCCGGTCTGACCGATGCAGAATTCGAGCCCTATGGTCGCGATAAGGCGAAGGTGCAACTTGACGCTGCTCGTAAACCCCACGGCAAGCTCGTCCTTGTGACGGCCACCTCCGGTATGCCTGCCGGCTCCGGCAAGACCACGACGTCAATTGCTTTGACGCAAGGTCTGAAGCAGCTCGGTGAAAAGGCCGTTGTGGCTTTGCGTGAACCTTCCTTGGGCCCGTGCTTTGGTATGAAGGGTGGTGCTGCCGGCGGCGGTTACTCTCAAGTCTTGCCGATGGAAGCCATTAACTTGCACTTCACGGGTGACTTCCACGCCATCACCGCAGCCAATAACCTTTTGGCTGCCATGATCGATAACGCCCGTCACTGGGGTCAAGTCGATTTGAAGACCGTGATTTGGCGTCGTGTTGTTGACGTTAATGACCGTATGCTTCGTAACATGATAAGTGGCTTGGGTGGCCCGGCTAACGGCATTCCCACTGAAACGGGTTTTGATATTACGGTGGCTAGCGAACTCATGGCCGTGCTTTGCTTGGCTACGGATTTGGACGACTTGCGTGCTCGTTTGGATCGCTTGGTGGTTGGCATTAAGCGTGACGGTTCCGCCTACACCTGTAAAGAATTGGGGGCTACGGGCTCTTTGATGGCTCTTTTGTTAGAAGCCATGAAGCCCAACCTCGTGCAAACGCTTGAAGGCAACTTGGCTTTCGTGCACGGTGGCCCCTTTGCCAACATCGCCCACGGTTGCAACTCCGTGATGGCCACGAAGGCCGCTCTTACGTTGGGTGACTGGGCCATTACTGAAGCCGGTTTTGGTAGCGACTTGGGTGCTGAAAAATTCATGAACATCAAGTGCCGTATGGCGGGTCTCACGCCCTCTGCCATCGTGTTGGTGACCTCTACCAAGGCCTTGAAGTGGCACGGTAATGTGCCGTTGCCGGAAATTGGCAAGCCCAATGTTGACGCTTTGAAGGCTGGTCTTTGCAACCTTGATGCTCACATCGAAAACTTGAAGCACTTCGGTCCCAACATCGTGGTGAGTTTGAACCACTTCGCTAGCGACACTGCTGAAGAAATCGACATCATTGCTAAGCACTGCGAAGAAATGGGTGTGCGCTTTGCGATCTGTGACGGTTTTGCCGAAGGTGGTAAGGGTGCCGTGGAATTAGCTCGTGCCGTGATGGCTGCTGCCGAAGGCGATGTGAAGCCCTTAAACTACAGCTACGAAGCCGACGACGATATCGTCACGAAGCTTGAAAAGTTGACGGTTAACGTCTACGGCGGTCAAGGCATTGAACTGTCGGCTGCTGCTAAGAAAGACTTGAAGCAAATTCAAGAATTGGGCTTTGACAAGTTACCGGTCTGCGTTGCCAAGACCCCCTACTCCTTGTCTCACGAACCGACTTGGTTGGGTGCTCCGAAGGGCTTTACGTTGCCGGTTCAACGCTTGATTTTGAACGCCGGCGCTGGTTTCGTTGTGGCGACCACGGGTGCCATCATGCGTATGCCTGGCCTTCCGCGCCAACCGGCAGCTTTGCATATTGATGTGGTCAACGGCAAGATTGTTGGTTTGTCTTAATCGATAACCTCAATTAGATGTATTAAGGGGAGTTTTTTTCAGAACTCCCCTTTTTATTACTTACCTACCAAACCGCATTTTTGAAGAATTTCCTCAATGATGCGCCCCACAGAAAGAGAAGGATTCTCTTTGTAATAACTACACCCCTTGTACCTTACTGCCTTATATTGCAAGGCATTTTGATCTTCGATCGTTTTTGCATTTTTAATTGCAGTCACGACATCACTCAAAGTTAACTTGCTTAATATTCGAGCAAAATTATCTTGATGCTTACATTGATGCAGATTTTCGAAATTTTCACCAAAAGTCTTATTTATCGGTTGAAGATATTGACTTCTATGCGTTAAGGACTTGGTAAAAGCACACTTATGCAATAAAATCCACAACTCAAACGCAAAATTGCTATAGGCCAACTTGTATGTCACTGGCTTATATTCTTTGGCCAGTTTCAACCGATCCAAAGTCGTCTGAACTTGCTGAACGTGAGCTGCTTCTTGACTTTCAATAGCAAAAAAGTGAATGAAGGTTGCTTCCTCAAAAAACGCCGTTTGTTTAATACGTTTAACAGGATCTTTTTCAACCTTAACATCAAACTTAACACTCAGCTTAGAAGCATCACTAGCATTAATTTGCTGTTGCAACCAATTCAAATACCATTTTTCCGTTTCTCCCTCAACCGAAAAGTAAATTCTGAAATTCTGCTTTCGATTCGCCATAGATCCTAGCCTTCCTCTTTAATTTTCGGAATGTTGGAGAACAAGTTTGAGAAATCAACTTCGCTGATAGCGCCATAACTATCAATAAAGTAATTCCTCAAATAATCTCCAGTTTTGCGAACTCCCTTGCTTCCCGAAGTACCAAAATCCGACAACGAATAGTGTTGGCTGAAATGTGTTTCTTCATCGCGTTCAACAAATTTAATTTCATCTCGTCGATAAAGTGTCGGACTCAAAAAGATGGGGTTATGCGTATTAAATATGAGTTGTGCGTGATTTACATTAATTTCATCATTATGGAAAATATTAACGATATTCATCAATGCCATTGGATGGATTGAAGCATCGAATTCGTCAATTAACAATGTTCCACCTGTTGCCATCGCACTAATCAACAACGGGAACAGATTGACGAAACGAACGGTGCCGTAGGATTCATATACTTCAGCAGGAATACAAACACTTTCGGATGGACCATTGGCAATAACAGAGCACAGCAACGGCTCTTTGGTATTATCGTTTTTGATGTAACCCAACACATTAGAATGAATACCAAAGCTTTTTGCCGCTTCGCTTAAATGCTTTTCAATCATTAAACCGTTCGTAATTTCTTGACCAAAAGGCTTAATCAGTCGAAGAGCATCTGCTCTGCATATAACCACTAACTGCTCTTTAAACCACTGAACAATCTTTTCAACAAATTTGGGACAAAAAATCGCCTTAAACCCGTTCATCAGGAAAAGTTCGACTTGATTCAATCCCGTCTGTGCCAAAGATTTCATCATTTCAAGTCTTTGAGAATCGGAAAAATCAACACTCCAAAATTCTTTCAGCACAGAAAGATTCTCAAACTTTAAAGAGCCTTCTTCACG
>USIM01000059.1 GCA_900554675.1 uncultured Sutterella sp. | reverse complement strand
CAGGTCCTTTCCGGTCCCGATATCCATCGAACGGTAGATCTGTCTGGAATCGGCGCTGATGATCTCCGTGTCCAGCTGGGCGGCGAGTGCAGCGGCAAATGTTGTTTTGCCGGATGCTGTCGGCCCTAAAACAGTGATAAGTTGATAGGCATCCATAGATGCAAAGGTACATGATTATTTGTCAACTACCATATGGAGCTGGAGGATTATGGAATAGCTGACATAAAAAAAGCTGCACCTTTTCAGGTACAGCTTCTTTCATATATGTTTGTTTCTGATTACTTACCAGCGATAACGCGAGCCATTTCACAAACTTTGTTTGAATAACCCCATTCGTTGTCATACCAAGCCGTTACCTTGACCATGCGCGTACCGGAGACCTTCGTCAACGTAGCATCAAACACAGAAGAGTGTTCATCATGGTTAAAGTCAATAGAAACCAACGGCAAATCGTTGTAACCCAAAATACCTTGGTTTTCCGGCAATTCAGCGGCAGCCTTCATGATGGCGTTAACTTCTTCAACCGTCGTGTCGCGCTTGGCTTCAAACGTCAAGTCAACGAAGGAAACGTTGATCGTCGGCACGCGAACGGCAAAGCCGTCCAACTTACCATTCAAGTCCGGCAACACCAAACCAACAGCGGCAGCAGCGCCGGTCTTGGTCGGGATCATGGAGTGCGTAGCAGCGCGAGCGCGACGCAAATCCTTGTGGTAAACGTCCGTCAACGTTTGGTCGTTCGTGTAAGCGTGAATCGTGGTCATTAAGCCGCGTTCAACACCCAAAGACTTGTGCAAAGCGTTCACAACCGGAGCCAATGCGTTCGTCGTGCAAGAAGCGTTCGAGACAACCGTCATGTCGGGGGTCAAAACGTCTTGGTTAACGCCATAGACAACCGTAGCGTCAACACCCTTACCCGGAGCGGAGATCAACACCTTCTTAGCACCAGCTTCCAAGTGCATCAAGCACTTTTCTTTCGTACGGAAAGCACCCGTGCATTCCAAAACGATATCGACACCCAATTCCTTCCAGGGGAGGTTGAGCGGGTTGCGGTCGCACAAAACGCGCATGCGGTCACCGTCAACAATCAAATACTTTTCCGTTTCAGAAACTTCTTCGATTTGAACGTCAGAGTTGAAACGACCGTGAACGGTGTCATACTTCAACAAGTGAGCATTGGTCTTGAGATCGCCCATGGCGTTGATAGCAACGATTTCAATATCGTGCTTCTTGCCGAATTCGTAATGGGCACGCAAGACGTTACGACCGATACGGCCAAAACCAGTAATAGCAACCTTAATGGTCATGTCAAAATTCCCCTTTAAAGGATTAACGTTGAATTAAGTTGTGGGCGGCTTCAACCACACGATCCACAGTGAAACCAAACTTTTCCCAAAGTACGTTGGCAGGTGCAGATTCGCCGAACGTATCGATACCAATCACAGCACCACATTTAACGTACTTGTACCACAAGCCCGTCACACTTGCTTCAATAGCAACCTTCGGAGCCTTGGTTAAGAGTTTATCTTGTTCTTCTTGCGGCAACTTATCGAATAAGTCAACGCAGGGCATGGATACCACACGCGTACCAATACCCATTTCTTCCAAACGAGCGCGAGCCTTCACAGCTAACGGCACTTCAGAGCCCGTTGCCAAAAGCACGCATTCAATTTGATCGGCACCCTTACCAGATTCAAGTAACACGTAGGCGCCAGCCTTTAAAGCTTCTTGAGCTTGCTTGGTTACACAATCAGCATCACGAGCCGTAAATTCAATGTTTTGGCGAGAACCTATGATGATAGACGGCGTTTGACGAGATTCAAGAGCACTTTGCCAAGCTACCAAGGCTTCAACCGTATCGCACGGACGCCAAACATTCAAATTCGGAATCAAGCGCAAACTCGGGATATGTTCAATGGATTGGTGCGTCGGACCGTCTTCACCCAAACCGATGGAGTCGTGCGTAAAGACAAAAATCGAGCGCAACTTCATCAATGCTGCCATACGAATAGCATTGCGACTGTAGTCTGAGAACGTCAAGAACGTAGCGCTGAACGGAATGAAACCACCATAAAGCACAATGCCGTTTTGAATAGCAGACATACCGAATTCGCGAACACCATAGTTCACGTGACGACCCAAATAGGTATCCGGACGCATAGCTTCAACGCCCGTCCAGTTCGTCAAGTTCGAACCCGTCAAGTCGGCAGAACCACCCAACAATTCCGGCACAGACGGAGCGAAGGCATTCAAAGCTTTTTGGCTGGCCTTTCGTGTAGCAACCGTTTCTTGAGCTTGAGCGGCAGCGGTAATGGCATTTTGCATCACAGCTTCGAAGTTAGCGGGCAAGTCACCAGCTAATCGGCGCTTGAGCTCTGCGTACTCTTGCGGGAAGGCTTCCTTATACTTAGCCATCTTGGCGTCGTGATCGGCTTGCCATTGAGCACCAGCCTTACGGGCATCCATTGCATCATAAATTTCTTGCGGAATAACGAACGGATCCCACTTCCAACCCAAAGCTTCGCGGGTCAACTTCAATTCTTCGTCACCCAAGGCTTCGCCGTGAACCTTGCTCGTACCTGCGCGATTGGGAGAGCCCTTACCGATCACCGTGCGAGCGATGATTAACGTGGGCTTATCTTCGCTCGTCTTGGCTTGAGCAATAGCCTTATCCATTGCGTCAATGTCGTGGCCATCCACCGGACCGATCACATTCCAACCATAAGACTTAAAGCGTTCACCCGTTTCATCAGAGAACCAGTTAATCACCTTACCGTCAATAGAAATGCCGTTGTCGTCATAAATCACGATCAACTTATTCAATTTCCACGTACCGGCCAAAGAGCACACTTCGTGGCTGATGCCTTCCATCAAGCAACCGTCGCCCAAGAAGCAATACGTGTAGTTATTTACCACATCTAAACCGGGGCGGTTAAATTCAGCTGCCAACATCTTTTCGGCCAAAGCCATACCGACAGCGTTACCAATACCTTGACCCAAAGGACCCGTCGTCGTTTCAACACCCGGCGTCACATCCACTTCGGGGTGACCCGGCGTCTTGCTGTGCCATTGACGGAAATTCTTCAAATCATCAATCGATAAGTCGTAACCGGTCAAGTGCAACAATGCGTATTGCAACATAGAACCGTGTCCGTTACTCAAAATGAAGCGATCGCGACCCAACCAACTCGGATCTGCCGGATTGTGGTGCAAGTGACGCGTCCACAAAGCGACGGCAATATCAGCCATCCCCATCGGCATACCCGGGTGACCCGACTTCGCCTTTTGAACGCCATCCATCGCCAAAGCACGAATAGCGTTGGCCATTAATTGAGGTGTGACACAGCAGGACATAGATTCTCTACCAAAAAATAAAAAGACAAACAGCACCCTGATCGGGTAACTTCAATCTATTAAATTTTACTTGATTTAGCGGACGTTTTTGCCTTTTTGCAAGCCCAAAAGACTACATAACTCAACAAATTGCAAAATTCTCAAAAATGACGTGTTTTTCATCAACTTTTTCGATCAAAAATCTTCTCAAAGAAGACTTTCGCTACAATTTGCATCAGTCTTTGAGGAATTCGTTATGGCTCCACGCTTTTTTGTTGATGACACATTTGAACCGCAAACAACATTAACATTGCCTGAAAAACCGGCTCACCACGCTTCTCGTGTTTTACGAATGCGAGAAGGTGATCGTGCTGTTTTATTTGACGGTCGAGGTCACGAAGCCGATGTCATGTTGCATTTTTTCAGCGATCGCACCGATGCTGAAATTCTCAGTGTGCAAAAAAGCCAAACGGAAAGTCCCATTCAAACCACGCTCATTCAGTCGTTGGTCAGCCAAGAAAAATTGGATTGGATTTTAGAAAAAGCAACGGAGTTAGGTGTCACTGACATCATTGTGACGCCAGCAGCTCGTTCGGTCACTAAGTTGGATCAAAAGCGCCTAGAAAAGCGTATTGAACAATGGCAAAAGACTGTCGCTTCTGCTTGTGAGCAATGCGGAAGAAGCTTCTTCCCTCGTGTTCAATGGCAACCCAAACTTGAGGGCGCTCTTCGAAGTATTGAGGCAGACCAAAAAGTTATTTTGGCGCCTGGTGCTCAAAAGAAATTAACCTTTTCTCAGTTAAAGTCGGTCTGTTTTGCCGTAGGCCCCGAAGGGGGCTTTAGCGACGAAGAAATTGCGCTTGCTGTGGAATTGGGCTTTGATGCTTGTCTATTGGGGCCACGCGTACTGAGAACAGAGACGGCGGGCTTAACGGCCTTAAGTATTGCGCAATGGCAAAGTGGTGATTTTCGTTAGAAGAAGAACGTTGCCAGCCCTAAGAAAATCAGGAAACCCCCGCTATCGGTGATAAAGGTAAGAAGGACGGAGCTCCCAATCGCAGGGTCTCTGTCCAATTTTTTAAGCGTGAGCGGCACAATCAAGCCCACCAAAGCACCAACAAAGATATTGAGCATCATGGCTAAGAACATCACCAAACCCAACTTCATGCCGTAGGCACTATCGGCATAGAGAAGCCAAGCTAAACCACCGGCAATTAAGCCCCACAACATCCCATTAATGATGGCAACCGACAATTCTTTCTTAAAAAGATCAAATTTGTTAGCCGTATTGACTTGACCCATGGCCAAAGAGCGAACCAACAAGGTCAACGTTTGGTTACCGGTATTACCGGCCATGCCGGCCACAATCGGCAAAAGCGTTGCCAAAGCGACAACCTGAGAAATTGTGCCTTCAAAAGCATTAATGACACGGGAAGCAAAGAAAGCCGTACAAAGGTTTACACCTAACCATACCCAACGGCTTTTAGCAGTTTCCCAAATACTACCGAACAAGTCTTGCTCATCGGTCAAACCCACGGCCGCTAAAGCATCTTCTTCACTGGACTCACGAATCACGTCCATCACTTCGTCAACCGTCAAACGACCAACCAAGCGACCGGTTTCATCCACTACCGGAGCACTCACCAAGTCATAACGTTCGAAAGCCTGTGCTGCATCAGTGGCCTCATCCAAAGGATTTAAGGTCAAAACGTCCGTCTGCATCAACTCAATCACCGTGCGTTCCGGGTCACTGACAATGATCTTAGAAACAGGCAAAACACCTTTGAGTTTTTGATGACGATCGATCACAAAGATCATATCGGTGAGTTCGGGCAATTCCTCAAAACTGCGCAAATAACGCAAGACGGTTTCAAGGTTTGCCTCTTCTCGAACGGAGACAACTTCGAAGTCCATACGAGCACCCACACTTTCTTCTGGGTAACTCATGGCCGCGCGCAACTGTGCGCGCTCCTTCGTTGTCAAACCTTCTTGAACTTCTGCAACCACATCAGGTGGCAAGTCTTCCACCAAGTCAGCGATTTCGTCGGTATCCAACGTTTCCATGGCGTCGACCAACTCGTCGCGATCCATGGCATCAATCAACGTTTCACGAACCCCTTCGTTAACCTCGACCAACACTTCCCCGTCTTGATTGGCTTGCACCAATTCCCAAACGATCATACGTTCATCGTTCGGAAGAGCTTCCAAAATGTAAGCGACGTCTGCAGGGTGAAGAGGTTCTAGAATCTTGGCAATTTCTGCCTTGACTTGAACGGAAAGCCCATTACGAATAATGCTTTCCTGATCCGTGGAAAGGGCACCGGTAGCGGTGATTTTGCGACGTTGGTCTTCCGCTTTATCGATGCATTGCTGAATGCGAGCGAGGGCACGACTCGCAAGCTCAGGCTCACGAGCCAAGGAAGCATCCTCGGAAGATGCTGCCTCCAATCGGTTGTCGGTGTCTCGCATGTCCATAGGCATCGGCGCACCTCGTCACAAAAAAAAGTTCAAAAAATTGTCTCTCACGAAAGATGACTTTCGCGGAGATATCTCTAAGGCCCTAGCATTGTACCAC
>USIM01000058.1 GCA_900554675.1 uncultured Sutterella sp. | reverse complement strand
CAATCACTACGATACTTTGAGACAAAAGCTCTACTGGAATCGTATGCCGTCGGACAACCCGTCTTTACCGATTAAGGACTAGAAAGGCGTTTTATGCTTACGCATTTGTCGCTTAAAGATTTTGTTATTGTTGATCAGTTGACGCTCGATCTTTCCGATGGCCTTACGGTTTTAACCGGTGAGACCGGTGCCGGGAAGTCCATTTTAATTGACGCTTTGCAGTTTATTCTCGGCGCTCGAGCCGATACGGGCGTTATCCGTGAAGGTGCAACACAGACGGACTTAACCGGGATTTTTGAGGTTAACGACAAAGTCGCCCAAACTCTCCAAGAAGCGGCCCTCATGCCAGAAGACGATATGCTTGAGCGCAACGTCATCATCCGCCGTGTCATTGATCAAAACGGACGATCTCGTGCATGGATTAATGGCATTGCTGTCACCGCCGGCCAAGTCAAAGACGTTGGTGAAGCGCTATTAGACATTCATGGCCAACACGCCCATCAATCCTTAATGAAGCCTGCCGGCCAATTGCTTTTGTTGGATACGTTCGGCGGTTATACAAAGGAACTTAAAGCGACACGTGAAGCGTTTGAAGCTTGGCAAGAGGCTCGAAAAGTTTTAATTGATGCCAAAGAACGAGCCCAAAAATTAACGGATGAAGCCGATCGTTTGGCTTGGGTGCAAGAAGAACTCTCCCAAATCAATCCAAAAGAAAATGAATGGGAAGAGCTCAACAACGAACACAAACGTTTAGGTAATGCGCACGACATTCTTCAGGCACTGGATGCTGCAACCGAAGGTTTGGTCGATGGCGATGAGAGCGCAAGCGACATTCTCTCGCATCACGCAGCCCGCTTAGAGAGCTTGTCACAATACGATGAACGCTTGGGCGAAATTGCTCAGCAGCTCTATGAAGCGCAAGGCTTGGTATCTGACGCTGCTCGAGAGCTTGACCGCTATCGCAACCGCACCGACTTGGATGAAAGCCGCTTTGAAGAGATCGACGCCCGCGTCTCCCTCTTTTTTAATGCAGCACGCAAATTCCACGTTCTCCCCGAAGATTTGTACGACAAGCTTCAACAAACCGAAGAAAAGCTTCAATCCTTGCAACAAAGCCTTGATATTGAAGCGTTGGTTCAAAAGGAGCAAAGTGCAAAAGCCGCTTTTGAATGCACCGCTAAAGCGCTCTCTCTTTTGAGAAAGAAAAGTGCCAAGGTGCTCGGAGAAAAAGTCACCGAAGCCATGCAATCGCTCTCGATGAAGGGTGGTGTTTTTGAAGTGCAACTTCAGCCATGTGAACCGGCTACCATCGGTCTTGAACGCTGTGAATTTTTAGTGGCAGGCCACACCGGTGTCGCCCCCCGTTCTTTATCGAAAGTGGCCTCAGGCGGTGAACTGTCTCGCATCAGCTTGGCAATTTCAGTGATCACCAGTCGCGCTACGCCCGTCGATACATTGATTTTTGACGAAGTCGATTCCGGTATTGGTGGTGCAACGGCCGATGTTGTCGGGAAACTTTTGAGAACGTTGGGGCTTGATCGCCAAGTTTTGTGCGTCACGCACCAACCTCAAGTGGCCTGCTACGGTCATCAACACCTCCACGTAAGTAAGGCTGATCGTGGAGGTAAGACCTTTAGTCAGGTCGAAGCGCTTTCAAGTGCCGAACGCATCGAAGAAATTGCCCGTATGCTGGGTGGTCAGGGAATTACCGATAAGGTAAGAGCAAACGCTCAGGAACTCTTGGAGTTAGCGCAGGCTTAAAACAAAAGAGACCTCAATTGAGGTCTCTTTTGTATTAGTCGTCCGCCTTTTGACAGTCCTTACAAATGCCGTAAAGACAAAGCGTATGGTGTTGAAGTTCAAAGCCAAAGCGCTTGGCAATTTCTTTTTGACGGCGCTCGATATCAACGTCTACAAACTCTTCAATGTGTCCGCACTTCACACAAACCAAATGGTCATGATGCTCAGGTTCACCCAATTCATAGCTAGCCGTTTCTACATCAAAGTGATGACGGCGAATGAGACCGGCAACTTCAAACTGAGAAAGCACGCGATAAACCGTCGCTAATCCAACGGGATCGCCCCCTTCATCTTTGAGCATAGAGAAAACATCATCTGCTGTTAAATGACGATTGTCACTGGCGGCTGCTTTTTGGAAAAGCTCCAAAATACGCAAACGCGGCACCGTTACCTTTAACCCCTTGTCTTTTAATTCGGTCTGATCAAAACTCACCACAATGTCCTCAAAAAACGAATTTAAGATTTCTAAACCTTCATATTACCTGTTGAAACAATATTTTGCCCTCTGGAAGTTGTCAGAAAGTGCGAAATTGTTCCTTAAGTATAGGCGCAGAGAGAACGATTAGTTTATCATTGAAGGGTTAATGTTTTAATGAACAGACTTGGTTTCAATCTATGCTTAAGAAAAGTCTTTTGCTCGGTACTGTTGGCGTCATGACGATCGGTTTGAGCGGTTGCTCAACGATCGAAAATCAGTGGAATGCCTTCAATGAATGGTGGCAACCCGGTAAGGCCATCACCTCCGTGATTAATCCTTATCGTCCTGACATGCAACAAGGCAATTTGGTCACTCAAGAAATGATCGAGCAACTCCACGTCGGTATGACGAAGTTGCAAGTGCAATTCTTATTGGGCGTTCCTTTGTTGCGTGATATGTTCCATCAAAACCGTTGGGACTATGTCTATTACTTAAACCCACGCTTTGGCGATCCGGAGCGCCGTCGCTTAACGGTTTTCTTCGATGAAAACGAACGTTTGCAAAAGTATGAATTCACCCCGATGCCGAGCGAAACGCTCGCTGACCAAATTATTTTGAATAAAGAGGGTGCAGAATTTGTCAGTAGTGACGATGTAACCGTGGTCGACCAAGATCAACAAATTCAAAAAGACATCGAGCAATCTGCTCGCTAAACATCACACACCCTACTCTAAGGATTGAATAAAGATGCAACAAAAGCTTGAACTCTTAGCCGATCGCATTCGCGCCTTAATTCAAGAAGTCAATGATCTTCGTGCTCAAAATGAAGAATTGCAAAATCTTTTGATTCAAAAAGAAAACGAAGCTGGTTTGACGAAGACGGAAACGCAAGAAGCAATCGAACGCTTGGATGCTTTGATTCGTTCTATTGAAAAGACCCAACAAACCGTCACCAGCGAAGAAACTCCGACGGCCACGTTCTGATAAGGGCCTTTGACGATGAGCACGCGTAACACTTTAACTTTGACGATCATGGGACGTGACTACCGCCTCTCGGTAGCCCCGGAAGAGGAAGCCAACTTAAAGGCTTGTGCTGTCATGGTCGAGAAAAAGATGCAAGAGATTCACCAACCCGGTCGTGTCTTCTCGCCTGACTCCGTTGCTGTTTTAGCCGCTCTTCGTATTGCGTATGAAAACTTACTCCAACGCCAAGAGGTTGAGGAAGTCAATCGCGCAGTTGCCAAGATGAATCAAACGGCTTCGGACATTGACAATTTAATTGCTTTGTGTGACACCACGCTAAGCAGTGAAGACAAACCTGCTCAATAATTGAGAAGATCTTTGTTTATAATACGCCACATCTCAGTGGCGTTTTCTTTAAAAGGTTGAACACCATGGTTCAAAAATTTCGCCCCTTAAACGATGAAGATATTAATCGTTTGGATGAATTACTTGCCACAACGCCGGAAGATTTTGATACGTTTGATGTCAGCATGCTTGACGGCTACCTCTCTGCCATTGCGCTCTTAAATCCCGCATTGGAAAACGAATCGGACTGGTACCCGTACATCTTTGATATCGATGGGCGTGACAGCCAAGTTGATGAGCCCGAAACCGTGCATCAACTCATCATGCAACGCTACCAAGAAATCGTTGCTTACCAAGCTCAACGTCACTTCTATAACCCCATCATCTTCCCGTTGGAAGACGATGATGAACAACCGATCCTGACCAAAGAAGGGATTGTGGCCTTAGCTCCCTGGGCCACCGGCTTTTATGCCGCATTGAGCCAATTCTCCGACCGCGTAGAAGTTACTGACGCCATCGAAGCCAACCTTTGTAAGATCCATCGTCATTTGGAACTTGATCCCGAAGACGAAGACTACGAACAAAACCAAGCTCTTCGTGCAGAAATTGAAAAGATGACGCCGCTTAAGAACTTGGAAGAAGCCATGGTCAACATGATGGAAGGCGTTTTGGAAATTGCTCGTCTTAATCGCCCGAATAAGCCGATCAGCCGAGAAGAACCTAAGGTCGGTCGTAATGACCCGTGCCCTTGCGGTTCGGGTAAAAAATACAAGCAATGCTGCGGAAAGAATTAATTTCCTAGCGCTGCTTTAGCCGAGAAACAGGATCCTTCGCGATCCTGTTTTGTTTTTCAGGAGTTTTTCTCGAGAATCTCTTCTTTGATACGTTGACGCATCAATCGTCGAGCACCGATTCCCTTGATTGTCGGGGCATCCAAAATCATAGCTTCATCGGTCATTTCAGAGGCCAACACCTCTGAGCAGAGTGCCGACATCGACACGCCGCGCGAGCCCATGGCGGTCATCACCCAAAGTCCGGGAATCAGAGGGCCTTTTTCATAATCCACTCGTGAGACATTATCTCTGGCAACGGCTAACCATTGGGCTTCATGGCAAACGCCACCCACAATCGGTACTCGCCCCGCACCCACTGCCCGCGCGCCACAATAAGCGCCCGTCACCACACAAGGTGTCGAATTTTTAAGAATCGTTTCAAGCTTAGAAAGATTAGCCTCTTGGGCCATATTTTCTGTCCAAGGCCCCTTTTGCGGCAATTCATAAGTCGCGCCAATACCGCTATAGCCATCTTTCATGCGGACAATGTAGCCTTCGCCTGAGACCGGAATTTTCAGCCCCTCAAGATCCGTATCACGTAAAAGCGTAATGCGACCTTTAAGCGCATCAATGGCCATGTGTTGATATGGCTCTAATAGTCGAGCAGAGTCACCTGCACAAGCAACGACGACATCGCTTGCCTCATCAATGACTTCACCGAATTCACCAATCAAGCGCCAACCGGTCTCTGTGGGTTCTATACGACGCACTTCAGTATTGCCTCGATAAGGCACGCCTGAGACCATCATCAGCGCACGGCAGTAAGCCCCGACTCTCACCATCCCCGCCATCGGAAACCACCAACCGCCACGCTGAAGGGCTAAGCCCGCTTTTTCTGAAGCGCTCTCTTGATCGATGAGTTGAGCATAGTCTTTAGGCATTGCAAACGGCAGAGCCTTATCTTTAGCTTCGTGCCACTCGCACTCGATGGCATCACTATGGGCCATTTGCAGGCAACCGGTATCACTAAAGAGCTCTTCGCCTGTCAACGCTTCTAAGTGCTTTAATCGGTTTCTCGTGGATAAAAAACCTTGGCGGGACAATCGGGAAAGCAAGTTGTCATCACGAGAGTAGTGAGGATGGAGAATCCCCCAGGCAAGTGCGCTCGCTGCTGCTCCCGGCACAGGAGCTGCGTCCACAACACGGACTTTAAGACCGCGTTGCGTTAATGCATAAGCCGCATTGGCGCCAGACAATCCCCCTCCGATCACAATCACATCTCGGATCGGACGAGCGTCAGCATAACGCGTACGAGGGGCTTTCATTTCACCGAAAAGGCGTTCGGATTTTTTACCAAAACCTTCCAATCGGTGTAACTCAAAACCGGCTCGCTCAAGGGCTCGACGAACGTGCCCTGCCGTACACCACGTTGTCACACAGGCACCCTGGCGGGCCTTTCGAGCCAAGGTCATCAACAGACGATCGTCCCACATAGTTTCGTTTTTGTTCGGCGCAAA
The DNA here is from genome assembly GCA_900554675.1 of uncultured Sutterella sp. Classification (GTDB taxonomy): domain Bacteria; phylum Pseudomonadota; class Gammaproteobacteria; order Burkholderiales; family Burkholderiaceae_F; genus Aphodousia. Next base: position 236 of record USIM01000058.1, on the reverse strand, counting down.
ACCGTCCAAATACAAAGCATCGTAGTGAAGTGAAAGTTTAGGAGCGATCTCATCACTATCGTGGAAAATCAACGTGAGTTTTACTCGCCCATCGTCAAAATCGATCGTATGAAAGCCGGGGATGCGAACGGGCCACTTATTGGCTAATTCTTTTGCAAGTTCTGCCACCTCGGGCGCAGCAAAGCGCACGAGTTCATCACTTGAGACGGGGTAACGTTCAATGGAGACAAAATGCA
>USIM01000057.1 GCA_900554675.1 uncultured Sutterella sp. | reverse complement strand
CTTGCATTAGCGTTGGCCAGTTTGTCGCTCACCATTCCGGTTTTTATTGCAAGCATGGTTTACGGTTTGGCCGAGCCTATGCGAGCGGTACCGTTAGCACCTGAAATTACGGTCTTTGCCTACCAAAACATTTCAAAATCCATGATGACCAACCTCCAAGAGCGTATTGGCCGTCATGAACACGTCATGCGCATTGAGGTCATTCCGAAGGAAGAAGCCTTTGAGAATTTAAATAAAAGTTTGGGACTTAAGCAAAATAAAAACAGCGCAGAAAATCCCTTACCTGACCTCATCATCGTCACGCTAGAGACCAATATGTCTCCGGATGAAATTGAGACAACCGCCAAAAATATTGAAAAACTCAAAGGCGTGAGTATGGTCGCCTACGATAGCTCTTGGCTCACAAAGCTCGATGCTCTCTATAAAGCTCTTTTGGCCCTTGGCGCCATTTTCGTTGCAATTACTTTTTTGATGCTTTTGTGTGTGATTGCTGCCAGCGTTCGCTTGGCAGCCGATGCTCAAAAGGCGGAGTTGGGAATGTTGTACCTTTTTGGTGCCTCTCCCTCTTTCTCGATTCGCCCTTATGTTTGGCGCGGTTTTCTGACCATGGGTTTAGCTGCCACGATTGCACTTGGCTTATCAGCTTTTGCTCGTCAATACGCCAATAAGGCGCTACTGACCGTGGGTGAACAATATGGCACTCAATTAGCTGTTGCGCCTCTTCCTTGGGACGTTAATTTCGCTTTTGTCTTGTTCTGCGCTCTTTTGGGCGGTTTGATCGCCAACATTATTACCCGACGCGCCGTCGCAAAAATTGAACGTGTTTATTAAGCGAGAATCGGCATGAGTGCATCGGATAAAAAGCCCCAAAATACTGGCGCTCTGGTTCCTTATCAAAGTAAGGTTCCTGCTATTATTCCCAGTCTTGGAAATTTGGACGCCTACATTCAGGCGGCCAATCGCTTCCCCATTCTGACGCCCGAACAAGAGCGTGCCTTGGTTGAACGCCTTCATAAGCACAACGATATGAGTGCCGGTCGCGACCTCGTCATGGCGCATTTGCGTTTAGTGATTGCCATTTCCCGCACTTACTTAGGTTATGGTCTGCCTCACGCCGACTTAATTCAAGAAGGCAATATTGGTTTACTCAAAGCCATTAAACACTTTGAACCCGATCGTGGGGCGCGTTTAATGACGTTTGCCGAATATTGGATTCGCTCTGAAATTCAGGACTACATCATTAAAAATTGGCGTCAAGTTAAGCTTGCGACCACTAAATCACAGCGAAAACTCTTCTTTAATCTTCGCTCAATGCGTGGGGAAAATGCCCTCACCTACTCACAAGCCGATGAGATTGCTAACGAACTTGATGTGAAAACTTCAGAAGTTCTCGAAATGGAAGAACGGATGTACGGCAATGAAACGTCCATCGATTCTGTCGTCAGTAGTGAAGATGATGAAAGCAATCGTCTGGATCCCATTCAGTGGTTGTCTTCAACAGAAAACGAGCCCACCGTTATCCTTCAGCAAAAAGACGAAGAAGAAATGCAAAAGGAAGGGGTTCGCCAAGCACTTGCTGCTTTGGATGAACGAAGCCGTTATGTGATTCGAGCTCGTTGGTTTAACGAAAACGAAGACGGAGAGCTTGCTCCTAAAACTTTGCAAGAAATTGCCCAAGAACTTGGTGTATCTGCAGAACGCGTACGCCAAATTGAAAAAAATGCTTTATTAAAAATGAAAAAGGCGCTCACGGCGCCTGCTGATGAATATGTTTAAGATTGTTTTAGTTGCGCCGGAAATTCCACCCAATACCGGCAATATTATTCGACTTTGCGCCAACACCGGTTGCGAACTTCACTTAGTCGAACCTCTTGGTTTTTCGCTTGATGACAAGCACATGATTCGCGCTGGTCTGGATTATCACGAGTATGCTACCGTCAAGATTCACAAGAGTTTTGAAGCCTTCTTAGCCAGTGAACATCCCGATCAAACGCGTATGTTTGCAATGACAACAAAGGGCTCGCACCCCTTTGCTCAAAGCGAATTTAAACCGGGAGACTGGTTTGTCTTTGGTAGCGAAGGTCATGGGCTTCCTGATGAGGTTCGAAACAGTTTCCCGAGCGAACAACGAATTCGCTTGCCGATGCGACCTAACAATCGCTCGCTAAATCTCTCCAATACTGTTGCCATTACCGTCTTTGAGGCATGGCGACAAAACGGTTACCAAGGCGGCAATTAGTCCTTCATTCTTCAAAGTCTCTGACATCTCGCTCAGAGACTTTTTTCTTTTTGAAAACTACTTAAAAACTCCCAAAAAACTGTTTGCGAGCGAAGAAAAAAATCTGCTATAACGACTTCCCTCTTATTATTGAGAAAGTTTTTATGTCTGAATTCTTGGACAAAGAAAAGCCCTTACTTCTCGCTTGGCTTCCGGTTTTATCCCTAACGTTGTGTACGTTTGTCTTCAATACGTCCGAGTTCGTTCCTATCGGTTTATTGACAAGTATCGGACAAGATTTCGGTACCTCTGAAGCTCAAACTGGTTGGTTAGTGACTGACTACGCATGGGTTGTGGCTGTGATGTCCCTTCCCCTCATGCTTTTAGCCGCCAAAGTTGAGTGTCGCAAGCTCATGATGTTGGTGGTCACCGTCTTTGTATTGAGTCACATCGCTTCGGCCCTTTCAACCAATTATTGGTTTTTGATGGCCTCTCGAATTGGTGTTGCCTGCTCTCATGCGGTCTTTTGGTCCATCGTGAGTCCGTTGGCCGTTGAGGTTGCGCCTCCAAGAAGACGCGCTACAGCGTTGAGTATGATCGTGGCAGGCTCTTCCATTGCCATGATCGTTGGCCTGCCTTTAGGACGCGTTTTAGGCCTTTATTTAGGATGGCGATTCACCTTCCTTGTAATTGGTGTCATTGCCTCTTTGGCACTCATTTGTCTATGGCGTTTGTTCCCCAGTGTTCAAAACAAAAATGCCATGGCTTTGCGTGACGTGCCGGCACTTTTAGGCAAGCCGACATTATTAGGGATCTACATCCTCACTCCTGTCATCATGACGGGTAACTTTGCGCTCTATAGCTATATTGAGCCTTTCTTGGCTCAAGTCGGGGGCATGAGTGACAGTGGTATTTCTTGGATTTTGGTTGTTTATGGCGCTATTGGCATTGTTGGCAGCTGGATTTTCTCAAAGCTCAACGACAGTTTCCCCTTTGCCTTTATGCGATCTGCCGTTATTGGCATTGCCATTTCACTATTGATGATGAAAGCGTTTACATTGAACACCGAAACCATCGTCGCAGCCTGTCTTTTCTGGGGCTTCTCGGTGACGCTCTACAATCTGGTTTTCCAATCATCCATTATTACCGCCGCTCCTCAAGGAACGGCGATTGCAATGTCTGTTTACTCTGGCATCTACAACATCGGGATTGGTACAGGAGCACTGGTAGGCGGCATTGTTGTTACGCACTCGAGCATTGAAAATATCGGTTATTTTGGTGGTACCATTGCCACGATTGCCGCTATTTTTTGCTTGATTTATGTGGTACCGGCCTTTAAGAAATTAGCGGCCACGAAGGCCGCCAATACCACAAAAGAAAAGAGTGCTTAACGAGGCTGTTTCTTTTGGTTAAGACTTTCTAACAAGTAGCGGTCCATGTGGCGTTCAGCCGCAAAGACTGCTGCTTGTACACGAGAGCTAAAATCAAAACGTCGCATAATACGTTGAAGGTGAGCCTTCACGGTACTTTCAGACATATTGAGAAGCTGAGCCATTTCTCGGTTACTGGCCCCTTGAGCCAAACATCCTAAAATTTGTTTTTCTCGCTCGGTCAAACTCTTCACATTTTCAGGACGAACTTCCGGCATCAGCGAAATATTTTTAGCGCGAATGCCGTTAACAAACTTACTCGTCATTTCAGGCGACATCACGCTTTCACCCGCAATAATTTGACGGATGCTGCTGACGAGATAGTCGGCCTCAATATTCTTGACCAAGTAGCCTCTAGCCCCTAATACGAAAGCTTCTTTGAGATCTTCTGCATCTTCACTGACCGTAAGCATCACAACGGGCATATCATGATTCATTTCGACCATTTGTGCTAAAGCCTCAATACCGCTCATGGCCGGCATATCCAAATCCAGTAAAACCAAATCCGGATGCAGTTGCTCTGCTAATTTCACGCCCTCAAGACCATCACTGGCCTCGCCCACCACTTCGAAGTCCGCTTGGCGCAACAGTAGCGCCTTTAAACCGGAGCGGAATAAAGTGTGATCGTCAACTAACAAAATTCGAATCGTCATACCGGCGTCCTTTCATCTTTAGACAGCAAAAATTTTACCGTGGTTCCTTGGTTCTTTTCACTATCAATGAAAATTTGCCCCGAAACCCTTTGAGCTCTTTCCTTCATAATAGAGAGCCCCACATGACGTTGTTTACGAGATTCCAATAATTCCGGATCAATCCCTACACCGTCATCCATAATCGTCATTTCAAAATCGTCTTTGTTACGAACAGTGACCAAAACATTTTCTGCCTTGGCATGTTTTCTCACATTTGAGAGCGCTTCTTGGAGGATGAAAATCGCTTGAAGCTTTTGCGCGTGCGTCAGTGGCAAGCCATCTCCCAAAAGCGTCAGATGCGCATGAACGTGCGTTTGGCGCTCAAAGCGCTCCAAAACGCTTTTCACAATCTCATCAAACTCATCCGTACTCACACGAGTTCGGAAATTTAAAAGTAACTCTCTCACATCATCGTAACACTCTTGCACACCGGCCTTAATCTGCTGAATCCCTTCTTCAACCAAGGGCTCATTTTTTTGTTTTAAAGCCGACTCAAGCATCTGAACTTGTAAGTTCAAAAAGGACAATGTTTGAGCAATGGAGTCATGCAAGTTTTGCGCCATTAAGTTTCGCTCTTGCCCCACTGCCATTTGCTGGTCAAGCTCTGCCAAACGCAAGTTCTCGACAGCCGTCCCCATGTGCTGGCCCAAGTTCTCCAACAATGTGTCCATATTAGGATCATTTTCCGGCGCATGAGCAAAGAAAATCGTGACCAAACCGATATTTTTTTGTTTATGACGTATGTGATAAACCTTCACATAGCGAGCTTTCCCCTCCAAATCTTTCACTTGAAGGGGGTAACCCTCAATGTATAGCACCTTGGGTTGAGGATGGGCCACAATCTCATTGAAAAAGGCCCGTGCTTTTTGTTCATTCGGTGTTTCTACTTCTTGAAAACCGTTTTGACAAACCAATGTCGTTCGGGATTTTTCTTCATCAATAAAACGTATATCACCGGCAATCCCTCCGGCAATGGAGATCACTCGAGCTAAAAACGACTCACACAATTCATTTAAAGAGTGCTGTTCACCCAAGAAAGCCGTGAGACCATAAAGAGACGTTAAGTATTTATTGTTTTCGGCCAACGAACTCGTTTTTTCTGCAACTTTATTTTCCAAATTCCGGTAGACATCATCCAAGTGATTCGCCAAATCATTAAAACCAGTCGAAATATGTGAAAATTCCAAGGTACCTTCGGCATGAACTTGCGTTTTCCAGTCCGACGCTCGAAGCCGTTCAATCCCCGTTTGCAATTGATTGAGCGGTCGAATGACCGATACCACCAAAAACCACATGGCAATAATGATGCTTAGAACCGAAGCGATCCCCAAAGCGACCTGTGTGTAGCGAAGCACAACGATATTTCGGGTTGCCCCTGCTTCAATCAACGAAATCCACTCACTGATATACCGTGTAAAAACCGTCAATTCAGAAAAGAATTTTTCACGCTCGTTGATATCAATACGATGATCGGCATTCCACTTCAAAAGGGTGGGTTTGAGACGCTCTTTCCACATGGCGTTCGTTCGATGAAAAACCTCATCCAAACGCTCATCTCGAGCCATGATTTGATAAGGTAAATAATCATCCATGTTAGACGTTTGAATAACCTTATCGATACGCCAAACGCTGCCTTGAATATCAAAGTTGTATTCACCCTTTTGGCTGATAGCAACAACTTGCCCCACCTCGTACACCTCTCTTTGAAGCCCAGCCACCGTTCTCACAGACACGGTTGTTGCCTCCATACGCCAGGATAAAAACAGGG
>USIM01000056.1 GCA_900554675.1 uncultured Sutterella sp. | reverse complement strand
TTAATAGATTAAGTATTTTTGTTTTTTGTTTTACCAACGCCTTTTTAGGCAATTTTTCAGGAATCTTCCGTCATGTCTCACACCGGATCGATGTTTTCCTTGAAGGCCTCCAGCGCCTTGTCGGACTTTCGTGCCGCTCGTCTCTTGAAGACGATTCAAGCGATTGCCCCCGAAGCCCGTGCGGTTTCAGGACGCTTTGTGCATTTTGTTCATGCCGCGCATGAATTGAGTGCCGATGAAAGCGAACGCTTGAACGCCCTTTTGAACTACGGCAATGAATGCCTTGATGTTAAGGCCGATGCCACGTTTATGGTTATTCCGCGTTTGGGCACCATCAGCCCCTGGGCCAGTAAGGCCACGGATATTGCTCAAAACTGCGGTCTTGATGCCATTATCCGTATCGAACGCGGTACGCTTTTCAACATTGACTTTGGCGGTGTTGTACCGTCAGCTGAAACGTTGACGGCGGTTGCCGGCGTCTTGCACGACCGCATGACCGAAAGCGTGGTGGGCGCCGATGTTGAAGCCACCAAGCTTTTTGAAGAACTCGATGGAAAGCCCATGGTCACCGTTGATCTTTTAAAGGAAGGTCGCAAGGCTTTGGCTGATGCCAACCTCACGATGGGTTTGGCCATGAGCGAAGACGAAATCGACTACTTGGCCGATGCTTTCACGAAGGCTCAACGCAATCCGACCGATGTCGAATTGATGATGTTTGCTCAAGCCAACTCTGAGCACTGCCGTCACAAGATCTTTAATGCCAAGTGGACGATCGACGGTCAAGAAAAGGAAAAGACCCTTTTCGGCATGATTCGCGACACGCACAAGGCTCACAGCGAAGGCACGATCGTTGCTTACTCTGACAACGCCGCCATTTTCGAAGGTGTGAAGGTTCCGCGTTTGTATCCGAGAACGCCTGAAGGTGAAAACTTCGGTCGCGTCTTTACGGAAGAAGAAGAATTAACGCATACGGTCTTTAAGGTTGAAACGCACAACCACCCGACGGCCATCTCTCCGTTCCCGGGAGCCTCTACGGGCTCGGGCGGTGAAATCCGTGACGAAGGTGCAACGGGCCGTGGTGCTCGTCCGAAGGCCGGTCTCTGTGGCTTTACCGTTTCCTCTTTGCAATTGCCTGAAGCTCCGCAAGGCTGGGAAAACGACAAGGACGTGACGAAAGTTGAATGCGGTTGCGATAAGCCCTATGGCTACCCGACGCGTATTGCCAACGCTTTGTCCATCATGACGGACGGCCCCTTGGGTGCTGCCGCCTTTAATAACGAATTCGGTCGCCCGAACGTTTTGGGTTACTTCCGTGTGTTTGAAGCCAACGTCGGCGGCAAACGCTACGGTTACCACAAGCCCATCATGTTGGCTGGCGGTATCGGTAACATCCGTGATGACCAAACGCACAAGACCGCTTTGCCTCCGGGCACGCTTTTGATCAGCTTGGGTGGCCCGGGTATGCGAATCGGTTTGGGCGGTGGTGCTGCAAGCTCCATGTCCACGGGTTCTAACTCCGAAGCCCTTGACTTCGATAGCGTCCAACGTGGCAACCCCGAAATGGAACGTCGCGCACAAGAAGTGATCGACCGTTGCTGGGCCGCCGGTGAAAACAATCCCATTTTGGCTATCCATGACGTGGGTGCCGGTGGTTTGTCTAACGCAATGCCTGAATTGGCTGACTTGTCCGGTCATGGTGCCAAGCTTGATTTGGCTAAGGTGCCGGTTGAAGAGTCCGGCATGAGCCCGCTCGAAATCTGGTGTAACGAAAGTCAAGAACGTTATTCCATCGCGATTGCTCCGGAAAGCTTGGAAACGTTTGATGCTATGTGTAAGCGTGAACGTTGCCCGTACGCCGTTTTGGGTACGATCAGCGAAGACAACACGTTGGTGGTGGCTCGTGGCGAAGAACAAACGCCTGCCGTTGAAATGCCGATGGAAGTCTTGTTGGGTAAGGCTCCGCGTATGCACCGCGACGTGAAGCACGCCGATGTGACGTTGCCGGAATTTAAGGCCGAAGGTATTGATCTTAAGAAGGTCGTGACGGACGTTTTGCGTCATCCGACGGTGGCCAGCAAGAGCTTCTTGATCACGATCGGTGACCGTTCTGTGGGCGGTTTGGTCCATCGTGACCAAATGGTGGGCCCGTGGCAAGTGCCGGTGGCTGACGCTGCTGTGACCAACATCAGCTTTATCGGTCATAACGGTGAAGCCATGAGTATGGGTGAACGCACCCCGTTGGCCATCACGAACGCTGCTGCCGCTACGCGTATGGCGATTGGCGAAGCGATTACGAATATCGCAAGCGCCGACATTGATCTTAACTACGTGAAGTTGAGCGCCAACTGGATGGCTGCTTGCGGTAACGAAGGCGAAGACGCCAAGCTCTACGATGCCGTGGAAGCTGCGAGCACCGTTTGCCAAGAATTGGGTGTTGCCATTCCGGTCGGTAAGGACTCCTTGTCCATGAAGACCTCGTGGGAAGACGCTGGCGAAAAGAAGACGGTGATGAGCCCGGTTTCTTTGATTGTCTCTGCTGCCGCTCCCGTGAAGGACGTTCGTTTGTCCTTGACGCCGCAATTGTTGACCGATAAGCCCTCTGTCTTGGTCGCTATCGACTTGGGTCGCGCCAAGAACCGTATGGCCGGTTCCATTTTGAGTCTCGTGACGCAACAATTCGGTCAAGTCACGCCCGATATGGATAGCGCCGCTGACGTCTCCGCCTTTGTGAAGATGATTCGCGAATTGACGGCTAAGGACGCCATCATGGCTTACCACGATCGCTCTGACGGCGGTTTGTTGGCCACGGTGGCTGAAATGATGTTTGCCGGTCACACGGGTGTGACGCTTAACATGGACGGCATGGTCAAGAGCGCCGCAACGAGCGACATCGTTCCCGCACTCTTTAACGAAGAATTGGGTGCTGTGATCCAAGTGGCTGCTGACCGTGTTGAGGACGTTCTCGCTGCTGTTAAGGCTGCGGGTCTTGCCGATTGCACGTACTTCATTGGTGAAGTCAATGGTGACGATAAGTTGGTCATCACGGCTCACGGTGAAACGGTTTACGAAGAAAAGCGTTCTGCTTTGCAAGAAGCATGGACGGAAGTCTCTTGGCAAATTGCTCGCCGTCGCGACAATCCTGCTTGTGCCGACCAAGAACGTGCTCGTTGCAGGATGGAAAATGACACGGGCTTATTCGTTAAGACGACGTTTGATACGGAACTTGACGTGGCCGCTCCCTTCATCGCAACGGGTGTTCGTCCGCGTATGGCCATCTTGCGTGAGCAAGGTGTTAACAGTCAAACGGAAATGGCCGCTGCCTTTACGCGTGCCGGCTTCGAAGCCATTGACGTTCACATGACGGACTTGTTGTCCGGTCGCTCCGATTTGAAGGACTTCGTTGGTTTGGCCGCTTGCGGTGGCTTCTCCTACGGTGACGTCTTGGGTGCCGGCGGCGGTTGGGCTACGACCATTTTGCGCAACCCCATGATGGTGGAAATGTTCTCCAAGTTCTTTGAACGCGGCGATACGTTCGCTTTGGGTATCTGTAACGGTTGCCAAATGATGAGTCACTTGCGTGGCATTATTCCGGGTGCTCAACACTGGCCGAACTTCGTTCGCAACATGAGCGAACAATTTGAAGCCCGTGCTGTTCAAGTCGAAGTGATGGATAGTCCTTCTATCTTCTTTGACGGCATGGCCGGTTCCATGATGCCGATCGTTAACGCTCACGGTGAAGGCCTGGTGCAATGGATTAACGAAGAAGATGCAAAGCTCGCTACGCTTGCCGCTCGCTACGTTGACCCGACGGGCACGCCCACGGAAGTTTATCCGTTTAACCCGAACGGCTCCAAGAACGGTATCACGGGTGTAACGACCCCTGACGGTCGCTTCACGATCATGATGCCGCACCCGGAACGTACGCACCGTACGAGCCAAATGAGCTGGGCGCCTGCCACCTTGGGTGAATACAGCCCCTGGATGCGCATGTTCCGTAACGCCCGCAAGTTCGTGGGTTAATACCTAGGGGTTAAGGCTGAGCTTTAACTACTAGTGCTTGAGACATCAAGCTAAAATAAGGGTCTCGTGCTAAAAAAGTGCGAGACCTTTTCTTATTGCCCATTGGATGAGTTGAAAGGACGGATATGCCGTTTGATCTTTGGTTAAGTTTTGTGGTGGCCGCTACCATTTTGGCGATTGCGCCGGGGCCTGATAATTTATTTGTGCTTTTGCAATCGGCCATGCACGGCCCTAAAGCCGGCATTTTGGTGACGTTGGGGCTTTGTGTCGGTGTCTTTATTCAAACGTGTTTTTCGGCCTTTGGCGTGGCTGCAGCAGTGGCGGCTTCCCCGGTGTTGCTTACCATCATTAAATGCGCAGGGGCTGCCTATTTGACCTATTTGGCCTGGGGGGCTTGGCGAGCTCCTGTGTCTGAAGCCGATGAGACGACCATCGAGAAAAAGCCCTTGACGTTAACGCCCTTTAAATTGTGGACGCGTGGGATTTTGATGAATATCACGAATCCCAAAGTGTTGATTTTCTTCTTAGCCTTCTTCCCACAATTTTTGGTGAAGGGCAGTAGCGAATCCGAAGTCATGGTTCAGATGCTCATCATGGGGTTAACTTTCTTGGTTGTCACTTTGGTGGTTTTCTCCTGTGTTGCTTGGTGTGCGGGTTCCTTGGCAAACCGTATCCGTAATCCGCGGTTTCAATCGATTCTTAATAAAACCAGTGCGTTGATTTTCTTGGCATTGGCTGTTTCCACTTTAATCTGGAACGCTTCTTAAGGTAGAAACTTATGGCAGTCAATCACCAAAATCGAGATGTTCTGTTAATTACGCTTTTGGGCATTGCTCATGGCGTATCCCACTTCTTTCACTTGGTGATTCCGCCTCTGATTCCGTGGATTAAGCCGGAGTTTGATCTCTCATACGCTCAAATGGGCGCCGTGATGACGGCTTTTTTCATTGTGAGCTCTTTAGGGCAGGCCGCGAGTGGCTTTTTAGTAGACAGTTGGGGCGCAAAGAAAACCTTGTTTTTAGGTGCTTCGCTTTTGGCTTTCGGTGGCTTTATCTTAGCGGGCGCCGATAGCTACTTCATGCTTTTCTTGGCCTCAATGGCCTCTGGTTTAGGGAACTCCGTTTTCCACCCGACGGACTACTCCATCATGAATCGCTCGATCTCCCAAGAGCGTTTGAGTTACGCCTTTTCAATCCATGCGATTGTGGGCAACATTGGGTGGGCCATTGCTCCGGTTTTGATGATTGCCGTGGCCAATTTTGGTGGTTGGCGAATGGCTGCTTTGGCCGCCGCATTGGTGGGTACGTTCGTTGTGATTTTGCTTGCCTTTAATCACAAAGAATTCGATATTGAACAAATCACGGAAGAGAAAAAGACGGGGAGCGTACCGGTTAAGGGCGGTCGCTTTGCTTTTCTTGGAGCATTGGCTGTTTGGCTGTGCTTTTTCTTTTTCTTCTTTAATTCGTTTGCCTTTGGCATTTTGCAAAATTTCTCGCCCACGATTTTCCATGAAACTTTTGGTTTAAGTTTGGAGACGGCAACGGCTGCGTTGACTTCTTACTTGTTAAGTAATGCCGCCGGTGTCTTAATCGGTGGGTGGGTTGCTAAGAATTTCAACCACCACAATAAAGTCGTGGCACTGTGCTTAAGTGTGAGTGCGGCGACTGCTATTTTGATGGCCACGCAGTTGTTCCCCGGTTATACGGTTTTGATCTTCATGGCCTTCATGGGTGTAGGCGTGGGGATTGCGACGCCCTCTCGAGACATGATGATTCGTCAGGCGTGTTTATCCAAGGTCGGTAAAGACGGTTTTGGCCGTGTTTATGGCTTTACATACTGCGGGATGGATGTGGGGCAAACCTTGTCGCCTTTGATTGCTGGGCCCATGCTTGATGCGGGTTTATTTGCTACAGCACTCATTTTGGTGGCGGTGATGCAGTTTGGTGCTGTGTTTACGGCTCTTGGCGTGAAGTCTGAGTAGCAAAGGAAAATGTTGTATAAAAAGACAGCGTTAATTTGAGTTCATTAACTATTTCAGTTGCCATGAAGTACAAAATACCCTATATCTTGTGTGTAAAATCACTGCTGTCCAAGATAATTTATGGTATGAAGACC
>USIM01000055.1 GCA_900554675.1 uncultured Sutterella sp. | reverse complement strand
AAATCGGCGATACGGCGAATATCTTCAAGAGCCAAAGTCATAAGAATTTCCAAAATACTAAACCATCGAAAAGCTCGATGAATTTGTTTCAAAATAACTGATTGATTTTAGCGACTTTTCGCCCATTTCTAAAGGGCAGAAACGATTTTCTTTGCGATACGTTATGTTGCAACCGTCCATTGCAATCACCTTCCTAATCATTGATAATCAAAACAATCTCTTTGTCGAAGGTTTGTCATGCAGTTGAAGTCCCTTTTCATGTCGGCAACGACCGTTGCTTGTTGCCTGCTTTTGTCGGCTTGTGGTTCCAGCGGAGGCGGATATTACAAGCACGACGGCCCGCCCGGGGGTGGAGACCTTTTGGCCAACACTTTCAAAGGTACACCCAATGCAGTACCGAAATACGAACCACCTCACAAGTTCGCAAATAAATCTTATAAAGTCGGTGGAAAGCGCTACTACCCCGTCACAGGCGATCAACCGATGGTTCAAACGGGACACGGCTCTTGGTATGGAAAAATGTTTCACGGTAAAAAAACGTCAACCGGTGAAACGTACAACATGTATGCCATGACAGCCGCCCATAAAACGATGGAGCTTCCGAGTTACGCCAAAGTAACCAATTTGGAAAATGGGCGAAGTGTCATTGTTCGCGTCAATGACCGTGGTCCCTTCGTTGATAACCGCATTATCGATTTATCGTATGCTGCCGCTAGTAAGTTAGGTTATGTCAATAAGGGAACCGCACGCGTTAAAGTCGAACGTATTCGCATGGCCGATATCAGAAACGGACGCATTCCCTCAACGTTTTCTAAGGTTGACTTAACAGGCAACTCTTCCTCCAGTAGAGCGGATGCTTTAGCAATTGCCAGCGTCATCGGCGCAGCCGTCGTTGCTCACAAAAATAAATCCCAAGAGGCGCAAACTACAACTGCACAAACGGTCGCAACGACACCCAAAGAAATAGTGTCAACTCCCGTGACTTTACCCCCTGCAGCCTCTCCTGTAACCCCCGAGGATCTGCAAGGTGCCGTTAATTTAACCGAAGCTGCTCAACACGAAATGGTCAGCACCGAAGTCACACTTCAAGAGCCACCCATCTCAAACGTCAGTCTCGCTCAATGGCGTCTCCAAGCGGGAGCATTTGGCACAAAAGCTAATGCTCAAGCTCTAGCAAATGACCTCAAGAGAGCAACTGGTGAAGAAGTGTATATCGAGCAAGCCGGTAATCTTTTTAAGGTTTTACTCGGAGGCTTTAATACCAAGGAAGAAGCAGCACAAAAAGCGCTTCAAATCGAACAATCACATGGGAAAAAGCTTGTCCCACTAATGGTTAAAGGACAATGAAATGTTAAAGCAAACCATTCAAGAGTTTTGGGAAAATGAAGCCCAACCCGCTCTCATGGATTTTGTCAGATTACCAGCAAAATCAACGGCTTTTGACGCCCAATGGAGAGAAAACGGTTATTTGCGCCAAGCTTGCGATCAAGCGGCTTCTTGGATCAAGAAAATCATTAATGGCGCACACTGTGAGGTTCTTGAAATTGATGGAAAAGCGCCTTGTTTATTTGTCGAAATTGAGGCCTTCGGTTCGCATTCTGAAAAATCCGTAGCCTTTTATGGGCACTTGGATAAACAACCGGAAAACTATCCCTGGCGTGAAGGTCTTGGCCCTTGGAATCCCGTCGTTGAAGGAGATTACTTGTACGGCCGAGGAGCAAGCGATGACGGTTATAGCGTCTATGCCATGATCACCGCTATTGAAAGTCTTCGTCGTCTAAATATCAATCACCCTCGAATTGTGGCCATCTTTGAAACTCAGGAAGAATCCGGATCTGACGATTTACCGTTTTATCTGGAAAAATTAAAGTCTCGCATTGGGAGTCCCGAGTGTTTCATCATCTTGGATAATTTGTGTGGAGATTATGAACGCCTTTGGCTTAACACCTCTTTACGTGGCACGTTGACGGGAACACTAAAGGTCAAAGCACTCTCTTACGGCGTACACTCCGGTACTTACTCTGGCATTGTCCCCGATCCTGTGAGTATCGCCCATGCGCTTGTCGCAAGAATTCACGATCCCATCTCCGGCGAGGTTAAACTCAAAGCACTCCATACGGATATTCCTTCTTTAAGAGTTGAACAACTCAAAGAAGTCAGCGAGGTTCTTGATCGTCAGGTTTGGGACACGGCTCCCTTGTTGCCAGGTGTTCAGGCAAAGTCCTCAGACCCTCACGAGTGTTTGCTTAATTCCATCTGGAAACCCACTCTGACGATTATTGGTATTGATGGTGTCCCTTCCGTTCAAGATGCCGGTAGTGTCATTCAAGGAGAAGTTTCTCTACGACTGTCTTTGCGTACTCCTCCGGGTATTGATATTGAGGAGGCACAAAAAGCTGTTCGTGAAGCATTAACGGAAAACATTCCTTATGGATGTCTAGTAACATGGGAAGACATTGAGTGTCACAAGGGGTGGTGTGCTCCTCATCACGGTGGCAGTGTGGAGGCACTGTTTAATGATGCGGCAGATGAGGTTTTTGGCGCTAAAACGCTTGCCAGTGGCCAAGGCGCATCAATTGGATTCATTCCCGATTTCGAAGCAATGTTCCCACAAACGGAAATTATTCTCATAGGTGTTCTTGGCCCCCAATCCAATGCTCACTCTCCCAATGAGTCTCTCAATATCCGTTACACTCAACAATTAATTAACACGGTTAGCCTTGTTTTATCGAGAATTTAATTATGAGACGAGATGTTGTAACTGAAGTTATTGTCGATTACGGTGACTTCGTTGAAAATTTTGCTACGGTTCTTGAAGCCAAAGACTTTATCAATGCCAACCTTGACGAACTGGATTGGCCGGTTGCAGTATGGTTGGAAGACTCCAACGGTCGGAAAAAATGGGATTACAAAATCATTGATGACGGCGCTGGCTCTGTCGAACTGATTGAAGGCGATGTCATCAAAGGTGGATCGTATTTCAGACCGATACACTAAGCACATATTCGATGACAAAAGGAGACAAAATGACTTGTGAACTTTGCAAGAAAGACCCTAAGGACGCTCTTTGGCACGACGACAAACTCTTTGTGATTAATGTTAATGATCCGTTATTCCCTGGTTACCTTCGTGTCATTTGGATCGATCACGTGGCAGAGGTCTCAGAGCTCAATGCCAAGGATCGTCAGCACCTTTTTGAGGTTTTGACGATTGTAGAAACGGTTATGAGAGAAACCATGCGCCCCGATAAGGTCAACTGGGCGCAATTCGGCAATATGGTTCCTCACCTGCATTGGCATCTCATTCCCCGTTTTAAAAATGACACTCACTTTCCGGAATCGGTTTGGGGAATCAAACAAAGGGAAGAAAACCCAGAATGTCTTGCTCAACGCCAACAACAAGCAATTGCGTTATGCGAGGAACTTCCTAAACGCTTAGATCAACTTCGTTAAAAACACGCTTGAAGTTGTTGCTTATGGTGGCGGCCAATGGTCGCCACTTTTTCATATTGTTCTTGCGAAATATTGGCAAAAATTAAATACACTTCATTGGTCGGCTGACCAATAATACGAGTCACGCGAATGCCTTGCATTTTGGTTTTATCTTGCACTTGTTGCCAAAAGACTCTAGCCCTTTGCTCATCAGAAAAAGTATTTAAGCTAACCCCATTCAAAAGAGGACCTTCCGTAATAGCGGCCGCATTTTTATATCCTAAGCGCTTCATTTGGTTGGCTTGAGCCAACGCCCCTTTCTTTGTGCCAGAGGGAATGATAAAAACAATCCAATGATCATCACCAAGAATCGGCTCAACACTAACGTTTTCTAATAACTTTTGTTGCTCCAACGATTGGTTAATAACTGGCAATCGCTTTGATGAAACCGGCCCCAATTTCACACAAATCAACTCTGAATCCTCTTGTTGCCCAACGTTCGAGTCTGCCTCATTTTCAACGACCGCGGTCGTAGAGAACTCCTCTTTGGGAGACTGTTCTGAACTTTCCTGAGATTGTGTTTGTTGAGCGTTTGTGATTGACCGCTTTTCCAACACACTTTGAACATCACTCACAGGGCGAATATCAATCATTGTTTGAGGAAACACCTCGCGAACAGAACCGCCTTTCACGGGTTCAGCCAAAAACTCGCTTTCAATCGTAGGCCAAACATAAAGTCCAACCGCAACCACTGATAAGAATAGGGCAAAAAATCTCATCTTTACTCACATGCTCTTAGAGCCAAACCACGTAACACTAAGTTATGTTTCACAATGCTCTGAGGAAACTCTTTTAATAAATACGGAGCAAATAACGTTGCCGATCCTCCTGCTAAAACCAATGTCGGATCAAAACCTCGTTTTTGCATCATACGCATTCCACGCTCAATGAGACCGAGTTGCGCATCCAAAATTCCCGTTACGATGGCATTCATCGTATCCGTTGGAATATCTTCATACATCCCATCTGCTTTAGGCAAGGTCGCCGTGCCACTGACAAGACTGTCTCTCATCAAACCAACCCCTGGTGAAATACGACCGCCCGCAAATATCATTTGCCCCTTCTCACCAGGATAAACGGTATCGACCGTCGTGGCAGTACCGACGTGAACAACCAATAAGGGTTGATTGGGCAGAAAATAAGAGGCACCAATGGCAGCGTGCCATCGATCGGATCCTAATTGAAGAGGGTTTTTATATTGATTGATAAGCGAAAACTGTCCATCGAAACGGTCTTGAGCCTTGAGCCATTGTACGGAATGACCGGCATTTTCTAGGGCATGTTTAACAGAAAAAGCCAAATCTCGTGAAGCCACTGAACACCCAACAACTTGATCAAACGTTTGGTCTTTCAAAGACGACAATAAGCGATCAATAAAATGATGAGTTCCGCCGTGAACAATCGTATGAGGAGACTCTGGATCTTCAGAAGTCGCCCACTTTAACGCAGTGTTACCTAAGTCAACAAGAAGGTTCACTTTCAAAATTTCCTAAGACTAATCGTCCCCGATACGAGTGACTTTATGCCACTTTCGGTTTCCACAACCAAGCACCCCATATCATCAATGGTTTTAACACGTGCTTGATAACTGGGACCGTTTTCATCAAAAACCCAAACGAGTTCATTTGAATAAGCAGAAATTGTAGCCCAACTCTCGCGCGTCGGTTTTAACCCTTCCTTAGCCATTTGGGTAACTGCTAAGAAAATTGATTGTGAAATTGCTCGTAACCAATCCTTCTTATTGGAAATCGAGACCGCATCTGACAAAAAAGCGACGCCATAATCAGTCTCATCATTAATTGAACCATTTCGGATGCAATTAACCCCAACCCCAATCACCAACACCCATTTTTTATATGAATGACAACAGGCTTACAGTCTTTCGCCGTAGAAATATCGGGTTTATTTTTCAGGCGTTTAATCTTATTCCCGAACTGACCGTTGAGCAAAATATCATTAGGCCACTTCACAAGCGCGGGAACTCCCAAAAGGCGATACGTCTTGGCAATAGCGACTCCAATGGCTAACGTCACTCCAGCCCAATTGTTTATTTCTCCGGTAATAGGGATTGCAATTGAAAACGTTAACGATTCCCCAAGGTTTTGCCACTTTCTGCCTCGCGTGCCTCGACCGGCTGTTTGTCGATGAGCACACAAAAGCCTCGGGGTCTCAACGACATGACCTTTGACGTAATTCAATAAGTCTGTGCTGGTTGATCCTGTTTGCTCAACGAAATGCTCTTCAATAACGCAATTTTCAAACTCAATCGGGGACATCATTTCCTCAAATGGCAAAAATTCAAAGATCGTAGTTTACGAAAAGTAAAAGCATACTCGATAGTTTAACTTTCGATACGATTCTTGTCGTGATTTTCTACAAAAATCAATGGGAAACCTAACAAGATAGGTTAAAATCAACGAAGTTTCTTTACGTCTTTGTTTTTGTGATTTTTCTCTAGCATGGTCAAGCGAATTCTGATTGTTCTTACGGCTTTTTTTACATTGTTGTGTGCAACCGTGTCTTTTGCCGAGCCTGCGCCCCAACTTTCTTCAGACTCTTGGATTTTGGTGGATCGTCTCACCAATATGAAGTTGGCCGCTCGCAATGAAAATAAAAAAGTAAATCCCGGCAACAGTGTTTTGCTGATGGTTGTCTACACGGCTGAAAAATT
>USIM01000054.1 GCA_900554675.1 uncultured Sutterella sp. | reverse complement strand
CGGGGCAGATGTCATTGTTCGTGATGACCGAGTTCTCACGGATGGGAACGCTCGAGCCGGTACGGATCAAAGTCTTAAAGGATGGAAGACGCAACTGAAAACTGATCGGCAGGCGACACTTAAGCGAGTCGATGAAATCATTAAAAATACGTATCGAACTTTGTTGACTCGTGGTATGAAGGGTTGCTACATCTATTGCGAAGACGAAGAGACTCGTGAATACTTCAAATCAAAACTCAAAATTCGATAATAGATAGATCAAAAAAGAGCTTGAAAGACCAAAATCCTTCAAGCTCTTAATTCTTTAAGCGTTGGTTAAAGCTTAACCAAGCGTCTTGATCGTAGCGGACTTCTTAGCCAAGGCAACTGCGATTTCGCTAGCCTTCACCATGGAGGCGACAGGAATAAATTCGTAGACGCCGTGGAAGTTAGAGCCACCCGTGAAGATGTTCGGGCAGGGGAGACCGCGAGCAGAAAGGCGAGCACCGTCCGTACCACCGCGAATCGGCTTTTCAATCGGTTCAATACCGCAGTCACGATAAGCATCGCGCACGATATCCAAAACCTTCGGAGCCTTTTCGATGTATTGACGCATGTTTTCATAAGAGTCAACATAGCGCAATTCAGCACGGCCTTCACCGTAGATTTCATTGAAGCGTTCAACGGTCTTATGGAGATACTTCTTCTTTAATTCGTATTGAACACGATCGTGGTCACGAACGATGATCTTCACGTAGCTCTTAACGCAAGAACCGTTCATGGCGTTGGGGTGCATGAAGCCTTCACGGTCTTCCGTGCATTCCGGAGAGACAACAGCGGGGAGCATATCGATGAACTTTGCCATTAAGCGAATGGAGTTCACCATCTTGCCCTTAGCTAAACCCGGGTGGACACCCACACCGTGGATGGTCACGTGAGCCGTACCACCATTGAAGTTTTCGCTTTCAAGAACGCCCACTTCATCACCATCAAAGGTGTAAGCGTATTGAGCGCCAAAGTGTTCAATGTCAAAGTTTTCCGTGCCACGAGCCACTTCTTCGTCAGGCGTAAAACCTAAGCAGAGCTTGGCATGCGGAACTTCCGGATGAGCCATAACCCAAGCGGCCATTTCAACGATTTCAGCGATACCGGCCTTGTCGTCTGCGCCCAAAAGGGTCGTACCGTCCGTAAAGACCACGTCTTGACCGGCATACTTCACGATTTCGGGGAATTCCTTGGCAGAGAAAATAATATTTTGTTCAGCGTTAAGAACAATGTCACCGCCTTGATAGTTGATGATTTGCGGCTTCTTGTCAGCGCTGTCGCTAGCGTCTGGAGACGTATCCATGTGAGCGATAAAGCCGATGGCAGGGCAAGCTTCATAGCCGGGCGTCGCTTCAATCGTGGCGTAAACAACACCTTCTTTGCTCATGTGTGCGTTTTCAATACCCAAACCCTTGAGTTCTTCAACCAAGAATTCGGCAAGCTTGAGTTGCTTGGCGGTAGACGGTGTTTCTTCGCTCGTTAAGTTTGATTGCGTGTCAAACTTGATGTAGTTCATGAAGCGCTTTAACACGGTAGGCTGTTGTTCCATCGTTATCTCCTGTGGATAAAAATGATTAGAAAACGGTGTTTAATGAATGCCAATATATAGGCAAAAACACGTAGATTGTACGCCCACTATGATAGTCTCAAATATAGGTAAAAACTACTAGTACCATATAACATTAGTATTTTCGTATAAAAGAAAGTAAACTCTCTCTTGAGTATCATTAACTCAGGAGAGAGTCATGTCGATACGCTATACCTACAAACTCACACAAAATGAACGTCAAACGCTTGAAGAATACACTTTGGGAGTGAGACCTTCTCGACAAGTCCTTTTAGCCAGAGCATTGTTGTTGCTTGATAGTGGCAAACACAATCACCGACACTGGAAAACGACTGATGTTGCCGAAATGATAGGGGTAACGACTCGCACCCTAGAGCATTTGAAAAAAAGAATGGTTCAAGGGGGTATCGATGAGGCTTTAGAACGAAAGAATCCTGAAAAACCTTGTCGTCCCGTGAAGTTTGATGGTGAGTTTGAAGCTCGCTTAACGCAGTTAGCCTGCTCCGATCCCCCAGAAGGTCGAGCACGGTGGACCGTACGATTGTTGGCAGAAAAACTGGTTGAATTAAAGATTACAGACTCTGTATCGCCGATGACGATATCAAGGGCTCTAAAAAAAACGAATTTAAACCTCACCGAACCGAATATTGGAAAATCCCCCCAAAGCACTGTGCCGAATTTGTAGCTCACATGGAAGATGTGCTCAGTGTTTACCACAAGGCCTACGATCCAGAATACCCGGTTGTTTGTATGGATGAGTCCAGCAAGCAACTCATTAAGGAGGTCAGAGAACCTCTGAAAGCTCGTCCAGGTAGCATTGAAAAGATAGATGACGAGTATATCCGCAAGGGCGTTGCGGAGATTTTTATAGCCGTTGAACCGTTAGGCAATCATCGTAAAGTTTGGCTCAATCCAACTCGAACTTCAAAAGATTGGGCAGAATTCATTAAGCAAATTGTTGATGATTACCCACAAGCCAAGAAAGTCATATTGGTGATGGATAATCTGAACACTCACAAAATGTCTTCCCTCTATCAAGCATTCTCACCTGAAGAGGCCTATCGTATCGCCTCGAAATTGGAAATTCACTATACCCCTAGACATGGCAGTTGGTTAAACATTGCTGAGATTGAACTCAGTGTTTTAAAGAGTCAATGCCTGAGTCGTCGAATTCCTACGATGACGTTAATGAAAAAGTATGTCAAGCAATGGGAGGATAAAAGAAATCAAAGGAAGAAAAATGGAGTATCGTGGCAATTTACAACGGAAAATGCCCGTATAAAACTAAAGCACCTTTATCCGGTGCTTTAGCGAAAATATTTGTGGTACTAGCTACTAGAAAATATGTATGCCCATCAAGATCAAGAAAGAATGCCTGCCTACATTGCGCCTGCAACTACGCCTTAAGCGCTTGCGCTAAGCGCTCCAAAGCCTCTCTAACATCATCATCTTTAGCTAACTGTGCTTCTTCGTAAACTTGTTGTGCAGCCTCAGGGGGTGCAATGCGAGGCTCTCCCTTGGGATAGGCTTCGGGCTGAGCAAGCGCAGTGATTTTACCGCTTCGAATCGCAATGATTGGAGTGGTAATTCCGGCATCGAAAAGTTTTTTTTCAATGGTGGGTTGAATCTGCTTGAGACGATTAGCCATCGTTGGCGTGACGGTGTTAATGGTAATGCCTTGTGGCTGATGGGTCACATGTGTGCAATTCATAATGTCGATTCGCACACCTTTAGAAACGCAAGCTTGAGCAATCAGTGTCTTGAGTCGAGCGCTTTGCAATTCCATTTTTAAAAACGAATCAGCACCTTGATTTTCCAAGATTTGGTGGAAATTTCGCATATCTCTCATGGTGCGTGCTCCAAAATTCAATATTCGTCACAAAACGTTAAGAAAACCTTACGTTTTTCAAGGAAAAGATAGTCAAAAAAGCCCTGTTAATGTGCGATAATTCAACGCTATGGATTGTACAACGAAAGCAACCGTAAACGCATTTTCGGTTGCTTTCTAAATCTGTTTCCTGAAGGTATCAGGGACGGGATTAAGGTATTTAAAGATGTTTTCTGAGCTTTTAACCAAAATTTTCGGCAGTCGTAACGATCGCTTGATTAAACAATATCGTCGCCAATGTGTCGCTATCAACAAATTGGAAGATTCGATGAAGGCGCTCACGGATGAGCAACTTCAAGCCAAAACACAAGAATTCCGCGATCGTTTGGCCAAGGGTGAAACCTTAGAAGCATTGTTGCCTGAAGCTTTCGCCGTCGTTCGTGAAGCCAGTGTCCGTGTGTTGGGCATGCGTCACTTTGATGTGCAGTTAATCGGCGGTATGGTGCTCAATGACGGCAAGATTGCTGAAATGCGTACCGGTGAAGGTAAGACCTTGACGGCAACGTTAGCCGTTTACTTAAATGCGTTGCCTGCCAAGGGTGTACACGTTGTGACGGTCAATGATTACTTGGCCCGTCGTGACGCCGAATGGATGGGTCGTCTCTACAATTTCTTGGGTTTGAGCGTCGGTACGATTTATAGCCAACAACCCAACGAAGAAAAGGTGTTGGCTTACGCTGCCGATATCACGTACGGTACCAATAACGAATTCGGTTTCGACTACTTGCGTGACAACATGGAGTACGACATTAACCACCGTCGCCAACGCGGTTTGGCTTATGCCATCGTTGACGAAGTGGACTCCATTTTGATTGACGAGGCTCGTACGCCGTTGATTATTTCGGGCCCGGCCGATGACAATACCGATCTCTATGCTCAAATCAACGAGATTCCGTCACTTTTGACGCGTCAAGCTACCGAAGACGGTGAAGGTGATTATTGGGTCGATGAAAAGGCTCATCAAGTCTACATTTCTGAAGCCGGTCATGAACACATTGAACAAATTTTGACCGAACGCGGCATGATTCCTGCCGGTCAAAGTTTGTACTCCGGTCAAAACATCATTTTGATGCACCATTTGCAAGCCAGTTTGCGTGCTCACGCCCTCTTTAAGCGTGACCAACACTATGTTGTGCAAAACGGCGAAATCGTGATCGTTGACGAATTTACGGGTCGTTTGATGCCGGGTCGTCGCTGGTCTGAAGGGTTGCACCAAGCCGTTGAAGCTAAGGAAGGCGTGCAAATCAATCAAGAAAACCAAACGTTTGCTTCCATTACGTTCCAAAACTATTTCCGTATGTACACGAAGTTGTCCGGTATGACGGGTACGGCCGATACGGAAGCTTACGAATTCCAAGACATTTACGGTTTGGAAACGGTTGTGATTCCGACCCATCGTGCAATGATTCGCGATGACCAACAAGACAAGGTTTTCCGCACGGTTGATGAAAAGTATCGTGCCATTGTTGAAGACATCAAAGAATGTTGCCAACGTGAACAACCGGTGCTTTTGGGGACGACCTCGATTGAGAACTCCGAAGCTTTGAGCCAATTGTTAACGAAAGAAGGCATTAGCCACAATGTCTTGAATGCTAAGCAACACGAAAAAGAAGCCCAAATCGTTCTTGAAGCCGGTCGCCCCGGTATGGTGACCATTGCTACCAACATGGCCGGTCGTGGTACCGACATCGTGTTAGGTGGTGGCATCAATAAGATTATTGATTCCATCCAAAAGAATGAAGAATTGACCGAAGAACAAAAGACGGCTGAAATCGAAAAGATGCGTGAAGCTTGGATGGTTGAACACGAAAAGGTTGTTCAAGCCGGTGGTTTGCGCATTATCGGTAGTGAACGTCACGAATCCCGTCGTATTGACAACCAATTGCGCGGTCGTGCCGGTCGTCAAGGTGACCCGGGTTCTTCATGTTTTTATTTGTCGATGGAAGACCCGTTGTTGCGCATCTTCGGTGGTGACCGCATGCGCGCTATCGCCGATAAGTTAAATCTTGAAGAAGGTGTAGCCATTGAGTCCAACATGCTTTCTCGCATGATTGAGAGTGCTCAACGTAAGGTGGAAGGTCGTAACTACGATATTCGTAAGCAATTGCTCGAATTCGATGACGTTCAAAATGATCAACGTCGTGAGATTTATCGCTTACGTAACGAAATCCTTGAAAGCCAAGACATGAGCGAAATGATAACGAGCTTGCGTCATGGTCTCTTTACGGATTTATTCCGCGCTTTTGTGCCTGCTGACACGGTTGAAGAACAATGGGATTTGAAGGGATTGCAAGAGGTGCTTGCCAATGAATGGGGCATCAACATGGACTTCGAAGCTCAATTGGAAAAGAGCAATTCTGTGACCGATGAAGACTTGTTGGAAATGTTGGTCGCTGAAGCCGATCGCATCTTCAATGAAAAGGTCGAATTGGCCGGTGCTCAAGCCATGTCTGACTTTGCCCGCCAAGTGACGTTGCAAGTGTTAGATCACATCTGGCGCTCTCACATTACGGCTTTGGATGCCTTGCGTCAAGGGATTTATTTGCGTGGCTATGCTCAAAAGCAACCCAAGCAAGAGTACAAGCGTGAAGCCTTTGCTATGTTTGAAACGTTGTTGGATCGTGTGCGTGAAAACGTTATGCGTGTCATGATGACGGTTCATGTCCAAACGCGTGAAGAAATGGAAGAGCAACAACGCTTAGCTCAAGAAGCTGAAGCCCAAGCTCAAATGATGG
>USIM01000053.1 GCA_900554675.1 uncultured Sutterella sp. | reverse complement strand
TCTTTCCCTACACGACGCTCTTCCGATCTATCGATCTTAATGATGTGTTTGTCATCAACGCCATTGTCTTTTAAATGGGAAGCGAAAAGTTCGAATAAAAGCGTCGATTTCCCACAACGACGAATACCGGTGACAATCTTGATCATGCCGTTATGTTTGGCTGCAATCAATTTTTTTAAAGGCACTTCTCTTTTAATCATCATGTGTTTCGGTACAAAAGTCCTTCCTACTCAAAGACCCATGTACCGCCTCCATTATTCTTTTTTACGTCATATTTTTGCGTAAATACGCATTTTTACGTTACAAGACATCTTATCTTCAGCTCTAGTATATCCTTATTTACGTATTTTTTTGCGTAAATACGCATTTTTATATAACAGATTAGGTATTTAAATCGTATTACGCCAAAAAAAGCCTCCCGCAGAATAACTCTGAGAGAGGCATATTCGAGCTTTGTGTTCAATGACTGATTTTCTCTAATCATCAAACCAGAATCAATGCTCTTGTAAACGCGGATTTAAACTGTAAATCCCTTGCAAAAGGGCCATGCCTAAGATGTGAGAGGCCATCGTTGCACGTACATCTTCCCAACGCGCCGTATCGGGCAAACCAAGACTTTCCACATCAAGCGCATAAACCGCAAACTCATAGCCGTGCAGACGTGCGTCAAATCCCGGCGGACAAGGACCATCATAGCCACGATGAATTTCACCGTTGCGCGTGTAATCATTTAGCGCTTCGATACCGATGGATTTTGCAAAGGTTTTACCCGTTGTCTCATCCCCCACGCTGGCTTCACCCTTTTGAAGTTCGGTGACTTCTGGGCTCACATCCCAAACCAACCAATGCACAAAGTCGCGACGCGGTTGATCTTCGGGGATTTCGCCCATTTCATTTAAAGCCTCACGGTTAGTCGGCACATCCGGATCCACGCAGGCAATCACCAAGGATTTTGTCCCTTCGGGCAAATTCGTCCAAACAAGATGCGGATTTAAATTTTCAGAAAGCGCAAATTGACCGTTGACTAAACGACCATAAGCGCATTCCGGCGGAATCCACTGACCGTGTTCAAAATCATGACTCATTAACTTCATAACGATCTCCTAAACTTCCAACCAAATCGTTACCGGCCCATCATTGACAAGCCCCACTTGCATGTGAGCACCAAATTCTCCCGTCTCAACCTTCAAGGGCGACTGACGGACAGCGCTCACAAAATGTTCATACAAGCGCTCTCCCACATCGGGGGCGGCCGCTGGCGTAAAACTCGGACGCAAACCACGGGAAGTGTCAGCCGCTAACGTAAATTGTGAAACCACCAAGAGTTCACCACCGACATCAGAGATGCTCTTATTCATTTTGCCGTTTTCGTCTTCAAAAATGCGATACGCCAAAATTTTCTTAGCAAGTTTCTCTGCATTTTCTTCCGTATCTTCGCGTTGTGCGCAGACCAAAACCAAAAGGCCTTTACTGACTTCGCCAATGACCTTCCCATCCACCGTCACTCGGGCTTCGCTTACGCGTTGCAATAATCCAATCATTTAAACGTCCTTTTACGAAAAAAGCCAAGAGGCAGCAACTTCAGGCAACCGTCTTGGCTTTTCTTTTTAAGGTTCGAGAAAAATTAGCGAACCGTCACCTTAGCCCACTTACGCTTGCCCACTTGCAAAACGTAGGTGCCGGTAGCCAACTTCAAACCGCGATCATCAATGCGTTCACCATCAATACGAACAGCCTTTTGATCAATGTTACGGTTAGCTTCACTCACAGACGGGCAAAGACCGGCTTCTTTAATCAATTTGCCGATACCGATTTCACCGCCATCAGAAGCTACCGTCACTTCTTCAATGTCAGAAGGCATTTCACCACCACGGAAGCGATTGTTAAATTCGACTTCGGCGGCGTCAGCAGCTGCAACATCATGGAAGCGCGTCACGATTTCCTTAGCCAACATCACCTTGGCATCACGCGGATTGCGGCCTTCGCTGCATTCCTTCTTCAATTGCGTGAGTTCAGCGTTACTGCGAAGGCTCAACAAGTCGTACCAGTCCCACATCAAGGAGTCGGACACGGACATCACCTTACCGAACATATCGTTCGGAGCGTCCGTGATACCGATGTAGTTGTGCTTAGACTTACTCATCTTATTGACGCCATCTAAGCCCACCAACAAGGGCATCGTCAAAATGCATTGGGCTTCTTGATCGTATTGACGTTGCAATTCACGACCGACCAAAAGGTTAAAGCGTTGGTCAGAGCCACCCAATTCCAAATCGGCCTTCAAGGCAACACTATCGTAGCCTTGCATCAAGGGATAGAGAAGTTCGTGCATGGCAATCGGAGCGTTTTCTGCGTAACGCTTAGCGAAGTCATCACGCTCAAGCAAACGAGCCAAAGTGTAACGAGATGCTAAACGGATCATGTCCGTTGCCGACATCTTGTCAGACCATTCGGAGTTGTAACGAATTTCGGTCTTCTCGCGGTCCAAAATCAAACTGGCTTGATCCAAATAGGTCTTGGCGTTAATTTCAATTTGCTCACGGGACAAGGGCGGGCGCGTCACGTTACGACCGGAGGGGTCGCCGATGGCAGCCGTAAAGTCACCGATCAAGAAAATGACCGTGTGGCCCAAATCTTGCAATTGACGCAACTTGTTTAACACCACCGTGTGACCGATGTGGATGTCCGGTGCCGTAGGGTCTAAGCCCAACTTGCAGCGCAACGGCACGCCCGTGGCCATGGAGCGGGCAAGCTTTTGTTCAAAATCGCTTTCGACCAATAACGTATCAACGCCACGCTTGATCGTTGCCAACGCTTCCTTCACCTCAGGGGTCACAGGAAATTTCTTTTCAGATTCGCTCATCACAACCTCGAAAAACTTTTACAAAAAAATCAAAGCCATAAAAAAGATAAAAGCTTAAGAGATAACAAGGTGTATCCTTCTGCCGCTCCGACATCAAGCGGCAGAGAAAGTACCTCATCTTCTTTTACCGTAACGACTTATTGTAGTCTATCCAAGCTGTCAATGTCTGCTCCAAGTGTCTTAGCTAAGAATCTTCGCACGATTGGTTTAGGGGTTTTTGCTACCCTTCGAGCCATGGCACAGACGTGGCTGGCGGTTATTCGCAGCCCCTATCGCCGTGCAGCCTTGGGTGGCCTCTTTACGGTTTTACCTATTTCTGTCGGGATTGCCGCTTACACATTAGGCCCCGATGATGAAGAATATTTGGCACGTGCGTCTCAGCGCACCATCGAAACAACGATTCCGATGCCTGCCATTGCCGATCGTATCACGCAGGTGACGACCACCCGTGCTTTTGCTACGCACACGACCGTCATTCGTCGTAACGATACGTTGGGTTCCATTTTCTCGCGCTTAGATATCGATGACAAAGAAGCTTTACGGTTTGTTCGTCAACAACCTCAAGCCTCTGCCTTATCAAACCCCCGTGAAGGTGTCTACGTTCAGGCTAAAGTTTCTCAGGATAAAAAACTTCAATCGATGAAGATTTTCCTAGAAGCTCGCCAACGTGATCAAAAGGACAATGTTGTCTCCATCGCACAACACGGCGGAAAGTTTGTCATTAATTCCAATACCTTTGCCTACGAAACGCGTCAAACCATGGCCGGTGGCGTTGTAAAAACCACCCTTTGGGATGCGGCTACTGAAGCAGGTTTACCTGAAAACGTCACCGCTCAAATCATGCAAGCGTTTGAACGCAAATTTAAGGCCGGTTTCCAATTGGGTAACGGTGACGAATTCCGCTTGATTTACGAGCGCAAGTTCATGGATGGTGACTTTGTGCGCAATGGCAAGATTCTTGCTTTAGCACTTACCCATCAAGGCCAAACGATGGAAACCTTCTGGGCCGATGACGGCACACAAGATGGTGGTTTCTATGGTCTTGACGGCGAAACGACACAAATGGCCTTTATTCGTGTGCCGGTTGATGGCGCTCGTGTAACGTCAAGCTTTATGCCGATGCGTCGCCACCCGGTGACCGGTATTTTGCGTCCGCACTTGGGTACTGACTTCGGTGCTGCCAAGGGCAATAAGATTTACGCTGCCGCTGACGGTGAAATCACGCGTCGTCGCTTTGACCACGACGGTTACGGTCACTACTTGATCATCACGCACGACAGTGATCGCACATCGCTTTATGCTCACATGTCCAAGATTGCCGATGGCATGGTCGTTGGCAAAAAAGTGAAAAAAGGTGATGTGATTGGTTATGTCGGTTCGACAGGGTTAGCAACCGGCCCTCACTTGCACTATGAACTTCGCATGAACGATCGTCAGATTAACCCGTTAAAGGTGAAGTTCCCGGACAAAGACCGTTTAACGAACGAAGAGCTCTACGATCTCTTAGCGCAAGCTCGACCGCTCACGACGCGTTTATCGTTAATCAACCGAATTCAATCGGTTAAGCCTCAACCGAAGGCCAGCGTTGTGATCACAACAGAAAACACGCCTTCGAAGGCTCCCACCAAGGCTCAATAGCGCCATGAGTTCCAAGATTTGTATCGGCATCATGTCAGGCACAAGCCTTGATGGTGCCGATGCCGTGGCTTGCGCATTTGAAGATGACAAAATCCAATTCTTGGGTCACAGCAATCTTGCCTTTGACGCTTCTTTAAAAAAAGACCTCGAAGCCCTTTTAAAGCCCGGCGAAAATGAAATCGAACGAATGGGAGCGACAGGGATTCGATTGGCACATGTCTATGCCGAAGTCACGCAAAAGCTTTTGAAGACGCTTCAACTCACTTCAAACGATATTGATGCCATTGGTGTTCACGGCCAAACGATTCGTCATTGTCCGCAAGAGCATTTCACCGTTCAACTCAATAACCCTGCTTTGGTGGCAGAACTCACGGGAATCGACGTCATCGCGGACTTTCGCTCTCGTGATATGGCAGCAGGCGGCGAAGGCGCCCCTCTGGTACCCGCTTTTCATCAAGCGATTTTTGCAGGAGACACTCCGCGCGCCATTGTTAACATCGGTGGCATTGCCAATGTGAGCTTTTTAACTGACGAGGCCATCACGGGTTTTGACTGTGGCCCAGGCAATACGCTTTTAGATACGTGGTGCATGCAACACAAAGGGATGCCTTTTGATCGGGATGGAGCGTGGGCTGCAACGGGTAAAATTAATCAGGCGCTTTTAGACGCTCTTTTTACCGATCCCTATTTCACCCGCCAACCGCCCAAAAGCACGGGCCGCGAGTATTTCCATTTAGAGTGGATAAGAAAACGTTATCCTGCAATTGATGGTTTAGCACCTGAAGACGTTGAACGTACGCTCGTTAAACTCACAACGATGGGCATTGGTGAAGCGATTGCTCAATCGTCACCCAATATCAAAAACCTCTTTATCTGTGGGGGCGGGGCTTTTAATCCCCTCATTCTCAGTGACCTAGAAGAAGCAGGGTTTAACGTCAAAACAACGGAAGTCTTGGGTGTGCATCCCATGCATGTGGAGTCCATGGCTTTTGCTTGGTTGGCTCACTGTTTCTTAGTAAGAAATGCCGGTAATCTTCCTGCCGTCACTCACGCAAAAGGGCCTCGTATTTTAGGGGCGCTTTATCCGGCGCACTGACATTTCGTTGCCACCTTTTTGTCTAGCCATTCTTACTTGCCTGCCACTTGCTTTTCACTTGCTTGTCACTTGCTTCTTACTTGCTTCTCACTTGCTAAATTTATGATAAAATTTAAGAAAAGAAAACAAGAAAATGACAAGTAATTGTTTATAAAGGATTTTATATCGACCACACCTACTTGCCCTCTACTTGCTTCTTACTTGCTTCTTACTTGCTTGACTCGATTCCAAGATAGCTTTCAAACTAGGACTTGAACCATGGATAACATTCGCTTAGTACAAGAAATAATTTCTCTTCCCAACGAAACACAATGGGTTGAATTTAAACACAGTAATTTTGATCCTAACATGATTGGTCAAGATATTAGTGCATTAGCCAATGGCGCCGCTCTTTGTGAACGTGAAACGGCTTATATGGTTTGGGGAGTCGATGACAAATCTCATGAAATTATCGGGACCCGTCTTAGTGAGTTTTCTAAAACCTGTGGTAATCAAGAATTAGGCGCATGGTTGCGCCAACTTTTAAGTAAGAATGCTGAATTTGAATTTGAAGAACTCGAAATCGATGGAAAAGCATTAGTGTTATTAACGATTGCCAAAGCCAAGGCCTACCCTGTCTCCTTTAAGAAAGAAAGTTATATTCGTAACGGTTCTTACACTAAGCGCTTAGGAGAGTTCCCTAATTTAGAAGCACAATTG
>USIM01000052.1 GCA_900554675.1 uncultured Sutterella sp. | reverse complement strand
TCTCCATTGAAAAACGCTCCGAAGGGCGTTTTTGGCGTCAATCGAAGAATCGATTACTTAACGCGGGAGCGGTATTCACCCGTACGCGTATCGATTTCGATCTTGTCGTCCGTGTTAACGAAAGCAGGAACTTGCAATTCGTAACCCGTCGTCAAACGAGCCGGCTTCATAACCTTACCGGAGGTATCACCCTTCACGACAGATTCCGTGTATTCGACTTGGCGAACAACGATCGTCGGGAGTTCGATGGAGATAGCACGACCTTGGTAGAAGACCACTTCAGCGGGCATGCCGTCTTCGAGGTACTTCAAGGCGTCTTCCATGACGTCGGCTTCAACTTCGTATTGGTTGTATTCTTCGTCCATCCAGACATAGTGCGGATCGGCGAAGTAGGAGTACGTCACTTCCTTGCGTTCGAGGATCAAGTCTTCAAACTTGTCGTCAGCGCGATAAACCGTTTCCGTGCCGGCACCCGTCAAGAGGTTCTTCAACTTCATCTTAACGACAGAGGCGTTACGACCGGACTTGGAGTATTCAGCCTTCAAAACGACCATCGGATCCTTACCGATCATCACAACGTTACCGGCGCGCAATTCTTGTGCGATTTTCATTTGTTCAATTTCCTTCGTTCTCACACTTAAGTTTTTGCAAGTAGCGGGGGAGCGACCTCCGAAACTGCCCACTTAAGCATGAATCGATATTTAAAAGTGTTGTGGGTCAAAGCCCAAAGAAACGTTTCTTTTTTCGCTTACACAAAAAGCGAAAACACGCATTTTAGCGTGTTTAAGCTTTTTTAGAAAATTTTTGAGTTTTTCGTTACTGATTTTGACTACGAAACAGTTAGAGCAGAGATTTTTTGAGCCAAAGAGCCATTGCTCTTTAAGGTCTCTGACCAGCGTTTGGCAGCCAATGACCAAGCGTCATGCTTTTCAATCAATTCGTTCAAAAGTTCGGCATGGACACAGCCTTGGTTGTAGGCACGTTGGAATTTTTGCCATGTGTTAAAGAGCGTCTCATCCGCAAAAGCATCACGCTCACGATTGACCAATGCGTCTAATTTAATAAGATGCGTATCTTCTTCTTGGGCATAAATTTGCCAAATGGTAGGGACGCCAGCAATCATGGCGCGCGCAGCACTGTCTTCGCCACGAATAAAGGCAATGTCACTTGCCCACAGCAATTCGTCAAAGTGCTCTTGATCCACAAACGGCAGGTTAACGACTTCAATATGAGGACAGACGAGTTGATCAAGAGCCTCAAGCAACATTTCAGAAGCCTTGGTGGGCGTTAAAAGTAACTGAAGCGGAACTTTAACTTGAGACAGCGCATTCGCCAGTTCTTTTAAGGGCGCATAGGGATAACCGAAAAAGAGCACTTTTAAAGGACCGGATTTCGGATGTTGTGTTTCAAAAGCTTGGTGACGTTCTTCATACGTGGTTTCAATCGTTAAAGAACCGGACTTCGGTGTCACACCCGGGAAATAAAAGAGTTTCTTTAAACCCAATGACGGGTGGACGCTTGGCATCATATGGCACTCTTCAATCCAATCTTCAGCACTAAAGTAATCCACATTGATCCAAACGGGCGCCTTTCCCATCTGACTCATCTTGACTTCAAAGTCGTGGGGCAATTGGCAGGCAAAACCTTCGATGACAGCCGATGATGGCATCAAAGGAGTGGGGTTATCATCCCATTCTTTTTCCCAATGAATGACCTCGATACCGAACGCTTCCTGATAGCGGGTTAATGCATCACTTTTATTGAAACCCGCTAAAGGGGCGAGCGTTGTTTCATCGTCGATGATGAAACGCACAGGGTGGCCTAAGAACTTCAATTCTCGAGCCAAGCGCCAAAGAACACCCGCATCACCGAAATTATCAATGACGCGACAGAAGATATCGATTTGAGGTCTTAAAGTGGAGTGTGCCATACTTCGAATGTTAGATTTTTGCTGATCGTATTATGCCTGTTGAAGCTACAAAGCACTTCGATGCCAAAGCCATTTTAAAGAATTTACCGTCTTTGCCCGGGGTGTACCGCTATTTCGATGAAGAGGGGAATTGCCTTTATGTGGGCAAGGCCCGTGATTTGAAGCGTCGCGTTTCAAGCTACTTTCAAAAAAATGATTTAAGTCCCCGCATTGCGATCATGGTTTCGCAAATTGCGAAACTCGAAACAACGGTGACGCGATCAGAGGCGGAAGCGCTGTTGCTTGAAAACAACCTCATTAAGACGCTTAATCCCAAATACAACATCTTATTTCGAGACGACAAGAGTTATCCGTATTTAAAAATCAGCTCCGAGGCTTTCCCACGCGTGTCTTATTACCGAGGCGGCGTGGATAAAAAGAGTCATTTCTACGGACCTTATCCCAACTCTCAAAGTGTTAAAGAAGCGATTCAAATTTTGCAAAAGGTGTTTCGCTTAAGAACGTGTGAGCCTTCGGTCTTTAATAACCGTTCCCGCGTTTGTCTTTTAGCGCAAATCGGGCGTTGTTCCGGGCCTTGTGTGGGCGCCATCAATCGAGAAGACTATGCCCAAGACGTTGCCCGAGCCGAGAAATTCCTAAATGGATAGCGCTGCCATTTTGAATGATATGCAGTCTCGCATGATGGCACATTCTGACGCATTGGAATTTGAAAAGGCGGCGATTGTTCGTGATCAAATTGCGGCGCTTTCCAATATCTTGCATCAGCAAAGCGTGGAGACAACCGGAGGCGATGTGGATTGCGACATTATCTCCATTACCTCTCAAGGCAATACCGTTTGTGTGAACTTAGCGATGGTGAGGGGATCTCGACATTTGGGCGACCGTGCCTATTTCCCAACGTTACCCAAAGCGGGGGAACCGGACTTTGTCGAAGTCTTTGAAGCGTTTGTCAGTCAGCACTACGAAATACTCCCGATTCCAACCCTGATCATCACAGATGTTGAAGGGGAAAAGACGGAGTTAGAGAGCTTTTTGTCGGAACTCTCTGAGCGTCGTATTGCGGTGGTGCATTCACCCACGGGTGTTCGTCGTCAGTGGTTGGAGATGTGTCAAACCAATGCCAAGATTGCCTTGGCTCGTCACTTGGCGCTGGAAGGCTCTCAATTGGCGCGATTAAAAGAACTCTGTGAAGTGTTGGATATTACGCCACCAAACGAAGATTGGATGAAGATTCGTATGGAGTGCTTTGACATCAGTCACACCTCAGGTGAAGCGACTCAAGCGTCTTGCGTTGTCTATGAGGGGGCAGCGATGGCTCATAATCTCTACCGTCGCTTTAATATCACGGGGGTGGAGCCTGGGGATGACTATGGCGCCATGCGTCAAGCGGTCGAGCGTCGCTACTTACCGGTGTCAAGAGGTGAAGGGGAGTTGCCAACCATTGTTTTAATTGACGGTGGTCGAGGACAAGTTGAGATGGCTCGGCAAGTTTTTGAAGATTTGGGACTGGATACGTCCGTCATCGTAGGGGTTGCCAAGGGAGAAGGTCGCAAAGTGGGGTTGGAAACGCTAATCTTTGCCGATGTCGGGCGAGAACCTTTAGTGCTTGGCCGCGAATCGCAAGCCTTGATGCTCATTGCCGAAATTCGAGATGAGGCGCACCGCTTTGCTATCACAGGGATGCGGGCTAAACGCGCCAAAGTCCGAAACATGTCTCGCTTGGAAGATCTGGAAGGCATCGGTCCCAAGCGTCGGCAAAAACTTTTAACACGTTTTGGCGGAATGCGTGGATTAAAAAACGCAAGCATCCAAGATATTGCTACAATCGAGGGTATATCCCAAACGTTGGCTCAACGCATCTATACGCAATTGCACGGTGAGTCAGTTCACATTAAAGAATAGAAAGAACAATTCATATGAAACCTAAACGTTTATCTGTCAATGTACCGATGATTCTGACGTGGACACGTATTGCTTTGATTCCGCTTATTATCGGTGTTTTCTATATTCCGGATTGGATTCTTTCTCCCTTCATGCAAAACGTTTGGGCTACGATTATTTTCGTCATCGCTGCTTTAACGGACGCCTTTGACGGTTACATTGCCCGTAAGTACAACATGGAAAGTGCCATCGGGGCTTTCTTAGATACCTCCGCTGACAAATTAATGGTTTGTGCTGCTTTGATTGTTTTGCTCGATTTCGGTCGTGTCGACATGATCGTGGCCTTGATCATTATCGGTCGTGAAATCACGGTGACGGCGCTTCGTGAATGGATGGCCAAGGTGGGCGCCGCTGCCCGTGTGAAGGTCAATTGGTTTGGGAAGATTAAGGCCATTGCTCAAATGGTCGCTATTCCGATGCTTCTTTTTTGGGAACCGTTTATGGGGATTTCCATGGCATGGTTGGGCACGATCCTCATTTATGTCGCTGCG
Source organism: uncultured Sutterella sp. (assembly GCA_900554675.1). Classification (GTDB taxonomy): domain Bacteria; phylum Pseudomonadota; class Gammaproteobacteria; order Burkholderiales; family Burkholderiaceae_F; genus Aphodousia. Next base: position 1,949 of record USIM01000052.1, on the reverse strand, counting down.
ATTTTGACAATTTACTCCATGGTTGTTTACATGCGAGCCGCAGGTCCTTACTTGAATTCAGATCCGAAGTAAGATTCTCAAAAAATCATTTAAATTCAATCGAGCACTCAAATTTGGGTGCTCTTTTTTTGGGGATTTACCCCAAAAAATTGTTAAAACCCGAGTTAAGTAGTCCAACTTACTTAATTAACCTTTTGAGACAGAGGTCATTGTTTGTTACAATGAACCACTTTTTTTGATTTAGGCCTTTATTGGCTTTTTTTTCATAGGGTTATCACAGATGGATCCGTTTAACGCCGGTTGGCTTTCCATTTTGCCGCCGATTATTGCCATTACCTTGGCATTATTGACGAAGGAAGTGATTTCTTCTCTTTTGATTGGTATCGTCTCCGGTACTTTAATTTATGCTGTCGGTATGAACCATCCCAACATTTTGATGGGTACGGTCGAAACGACGTTTAATCTTATGGCCACCAAAGTGGACTTTAACATCTTGGTTTTCTGCACGATGTTAGGTGCTTTGGTTTACACGATCAGCATGGCGGGCGGTAGCGTGGCTTACGGTAATTGGGCCACCAAGCGCATTCAGAACCGTCGTTCCAGCTTGTTGGCTACAGGCGGTTTGGGTGCCTTCATCTTCATCGATGACTACTTTAACTGCTTGACGGTCGGTACCGTGATGCGTCCGGTGACGGACCGCTATAACGTGGCCCGTGCCAAGTTGGCTTACATCATTGACTCCATGGCCGCTCCGGTTTGTATTATCGCTCCGGTTTCTTCTTGGGCTGCTGCTGTGGGTTCGAGCTTGAAGTCTACGGGCGCTTTCGAAAGTGACTTCGTGGCTTTCGTCTCTACCATTCCGTATAACTTCTACGCTATCGGCTGTATTGCCATGGTGTTCATCATCTGCTTGACGAATTTGGACTTTGGCCCTATGCGTAAGGCTGAAGAAAGCGCCAAGATGGGTGACTTGGGTGACTCCAATGCCAGCTCTCACTCCGTGAAGGCCAGTGAAAAGGGTACGATTTGGGACATGTTTGTGCCGATCGGTGCTTTGATCGTTTTCGCTGTTTTGTCTTTGATGTACAGTGGCGGTTACTGGGGTGAAGATCCTGCCTACCATTCCTTTGCTGCCTCTTTGGGTAACAGCTCCGCTTCGAGCGCTTTGGTTTGGGCTTCTTTCGGTGCCATGATCGTTGCCTTTTTGATGTTTGTGCCGCGTGGTGTGGTGAACTTCCGTGACTTCATGGACGGTTCCGTTGAAGGTATGAAGATGATGTTGCCGGCCAACATTATTTTGGTGCTCGCTTGGACGATTTCCGGCGTCTGCCGTGACCTTTTGCAAACCCCGATCTTTGTGCAAGCCTTGGTGACCGACGGTGGCTTCTCCGCCTTATGGTTGCCGGCTGCCATCTTCGTGATCGGTGCTTTCTTGTCCTTCTCTACGGGTACGGCTTGGGGGACGTTCGGTATCTTGATTCCGATCGTTGTGCCGATCGCTCAAGCTTTGGATCCGAGCTTGGTGGTTGTGTCCTTGTCTGCTACGTTGGCCGGTTCCGTTTTCGGTGACCACTGCTCTCCGATTTCCGATACAACGATTCTGTCCTCGGCCGGGGCTGGGTGCTCTCACATTGAGCACGTTGCCACCCAAGCGCCTTACGCTTTGGTGGTGGCCTTCGCGAGCTTCGTGGGTTACGTTGCTGCCGGTATCACGCATGGTAACTTGACGATCTCGTTGGTGGCCTGCTTGGGCACTTTGGTTGCGATGATTGTTGGCTTACACTGGTTTAGCAATAAAAAAGAAGCTGCTGCTTAATCGTTAAGTCAAACACTAAAAAGCTGTCGAATTCAACCTCGGCAGCTTTTTTTCAATTTTGGCGTCTCTAAATGAGAACATTTTTGCTTAAATGCCCAGGGCGACCGCATGAACAACTCACTCCAAAGTCATT
>USIM01000051.1 GCA_900554675.1 uncultured Sutterella sp. | reverse complement strand
TGGGCGTTCAAGCAGGATTGACGCCTCTTGAAGTCATTCTTATGTCTGCGATTGTGATGGGGGGCTCCGCGGAGTTGCTCGCCATTAGCATGATCACGCAAGGCGCAGCGCTATCCACGATTATCATCGGCACGTTTTTCATTAACCTGCGTCATATTGTCATGAGTAGCTCTGCCATGCAGAGAATCAAAGAGACAACGCTGGCGCAACGACTCATCGCTGCCTTTGCCTTGTGTGACGAAACGTTTGCCGTTTTTTCTCTTTCCAAAGACCATAGCTACCCTTTCCTTTTAGGGGCAAACACGGCTTTGTATGTTGCCTTTGTCGGTAGCACGATCATTGGTACCTTTCTTACCAACTTTTTACCCCAAATCGTCATTAATAGCTTTGGCATTGCCTTTTATGCAGCCCTTTTAGGTTTGTTGATTCCCGGCATTCAACACAATGGCAAATTAATCGCTTTGGTTATTATCACAGCGTTATTAAATTGCCTGTTCCAACTTTTCATGCCCGCGAGTTGGTCCATCATTTTGGTCATGCTTGTGGGCGCTTTCATCGGTGTGTATCTTGTTGACGATGAAACGGTTCAATTGAGTCAACAGGAGGGCGATTCTCATGAATGAAAACGTTCTTCTCATGATTTTCGGCATGACTCTGGTGACCTATATTCCAAGAGCCTTGCCGGGCGTCGTTATTAAACACATAAGATTGGGACGAAAGGCAGAAAAATTCTTGCGCCTCATCCCTTACACCGCCATGGCGGCACTGATTTTTCCGGGCGTTTTAACCATTAATCCGGACAGACCTGAAATTGGAATAGTCGGTGGGTTAGTTGCGACGATTTTGGCATTGCTTAAGATGCCCATTATTGTTTGCGCCGTTGCAGCTATTTTGGCTGACATGTTGTTGTACTTACTGTTTTAAAGCAATAAGCACAACAACTGTCTTTTCTCACGCGTTATTCTTCAGTTTTTTGAACGAGTTTCGAAATGGCCTTCGGGAACTCGATCGTGACGATCACACCACGTCCCACATTGGGTTCGGCCCAAACTCGACCGGCATGGCGTTCTGCCAAAGAGCTCACAATACTTAACCCTAAGCCTAAACCGTGAGCCTTCGTGGTCTCTAAGTGCGTAAAGAACTCATCGGTGAATTCCTTCGTTACGAGCTTTGCGTTATCAATCACACGAATCCACCACGTATCATCATGATCTTCAATGCGAACACGAATGAGGCATTCCCCTTCAACGTAGCGCGCAGGATGAACTTCTGCAAAAGCGTCGGCCGAATTCTTTAAGAGGTTAATCAAAGCCAATTCAACTTCCCAGTCATCGACTTCAACCCATGCTTCACGTTCCCCTTCAATACGAACCGGTACTTGACTGCGACCGGACTTCTTAAAGGTTTCCACACTCATATTGACGATATCGCGAAGGTTATGGTCTTCACGTTTAACGTCGTGAGACTTCACATAACTGCGAACGTGATCCACGATATCGGCGGCACGATCATTGTGGTATTCAATCTCTTTGAGAATCTTCACAATGGTTTCTTCATCAGCTTGATGGCGTTCAATACGACGCAAAAGGCCTCGGGTGTAATTGGAAATTGTCCCCAAAGGTTGCTTTAACTCGTGAGCAATCATGCTTGACATCTGACCCACAATCCCTGTGCGTTCAAGTCGGGCAATGTATTCGTTGGTTTGCTCTTGTTGCTTTGCCAACGCTTCTTTTTCCGTTAGCGTCTTTTGAAGAGCACGAGTGCGGCTTGCCACCTCAACGGAAATGATGAGGTTATAAAATAGCCCTGCCACCAACAAGAAAATCCCCATAATGAAAACCATCCGATTTTCTTGGAAAATGCGGTTTACCGTCGAATACGTAATATCGCTATAGGGACCCAACTTTAATCGATAGAGCATGTCATAGAGCGAGCGCGGATTATCAGGCAAACTCCACGTCACACCGTCATGCAAGCGCATGCCCACCACGATGTTATTCATGGAGAGCACCATATTGGCGTTGGTGTCTTTTTGATAACTTAAAACAATGCTCGAGAACGTTTGCGTGGAATGCTGACAAGCCAATTCATCCACAGGTTGAGGATTAATCACACGGAAGTCACTTAAGTGGGCCAAATTTTTTGCCATGTAGTACTCAATTTGGCAAGCCGGCACAATCCCCACATCGGTATAACCGTACTTCACGTCATTTAACACTTCTAAGGGACTCTTAGAAGAGGCAAAAGTCGCAGACTCAAACAACATTTGGAACGGATAGTCCATTTTGGCAAAGGGGTCTTGTGCTGCCAAATAGCCCGCAAAAGAGGTCTTTGCCACCCCTTCAATTTTCACACCCGTATGAGCGATATCGTTTAAGGTGTAGAGTTTGTCATTGTCATGGCGCACAACAATGGTGGAAGCCATGGAGTGACCAGGCGAAGAGGCCTGCGGGCGCCAAAGCATGGACATGGGCTTCACACGATCTTCAAACAAAAGATTGGCGTAAAAGTCCGGGCCACTGATTAAGAAGTCAATCAAACCGTCTTGAAGCAAATCTTCAATCGTTAATCGATCCAAGTGCTTCAGTACCAAAAACTTACCTTCGGCATTAAAGGCTTCATTAATGGCATCAAAGGTCGGCGCAATGAAGTTATCAATGAGGTATGGCTCAATATGATTGTCAATTGCGACAACCACTTGATTGCTGTCTTCACGCGGTTGATTGATCAAGCGCTCAACCGGCGTGGTCAGTGTTTGACGAAGAATGGAGCTATGGTCATCAATCACAAGTGATTCAACCCCAAGGGCCGACAGAAAGATGACTACCATCGCAACGGCAGTGATGATTAAACGACGTAACATAAAAAGACTACGATATTTTTGTATTTGGTTGAACAATCTTAACAACTGTCACTAGAATTAGAAACAACAATTTTGAGACAAGCTAGACGAGATGGCCTATTTATCTTTGCTGGAAACGATTCCTGAGACCCTATCCAAGAAAACACTTTTGGCTGATGTGATGAGTGCAGAATTTGCGCTCAACGCTGTGCGTTGCCAAATTTTAAACTTAGGCGACCTCGCTAAGGCATTGAAAACAGAGGACAATAACGGACTCGCGCTATCAAAAGAAGAAAAAGCTGCCTACATCGACTGGCTCACCCAACATGGACTTTTTAGCCACCGTGGCAGAAAACCTAAACTTCAAAACGATCAAAATAAAGAATTGCCGCCCCCTAACCCCAGAATTGTTCCTCTGGAACGTATTGAATTGGGCGTGGGACTTGACGGCAAAACCGGCACCAACCGTGCAGCCGATCACTTAAGAAGCTTAGAGGCCACGGATGACCTCTCAGCCCTCAAGGCATGGCTCGCCGCTCGTGCGAACAACACCAACACGTTGGGTGTTTATCGCAAAGAAGCCGAACGATTTTTATTGTGGTGCACGGTTGAAAAGGACATTGCGTTAAGTTCTGTGGGCCTCGAAGAGGCTTCGGGCTATTTGAGATGGCTTGAGCAACTCGGGCGCTTAAATGATGACGAATGGGCAAAGCGCTGGCACTGCCCTCAAAGCGATTGGATTGGTCCTAAGAATTTAACGCGTGACAATCCCCAATGGCGTCCCTTTAATGCGGCGCTCTCTCAAGGATCACGCAAGCTCTCTATGACGGTCATTCGCCAACTCTTTAACTTTTTAAAGAAAACAGGCTACATCATCTATAACCCCTTTGATCAGATTTCGGGCAAAGTCCCCTTCTTGGAAGGCGAAGGAGCACCTAAAGAATACGCAGATCGCTCGTTTACCCCCGATCAATGGTTGCTCGTCAATCGCTTTTTTGAAGCGCAAGAAGACGATGAACGTCATGCGCGTTTGGCCGTCATCATGATGCTGGGCAAGGGGCTTGGACTTCGTGCCTCGGAAATGCTTCAGGCCCGCGCCTCTTGGATTGTGGAGCGACGCATTGACAATGAAACAATTACCGTCATTGAAGTGTTAGGTAAAGGCGACAAGATTCGACGTTTACCCTTGCAAAAAGAGCAATTGGCGCTCATCAACCATTACCTCTATTGGCGCAATTTACCGGGCATCGGTCTTTGCCCAGCGGACACCCCCCTCTTGGCTTCGTTAGGTCGAGGCCGCAAAACGGTCTTAAAAGAAGGTCAGGCGCGCGTGACAGCCTTGAGCCGCTCGGGGCTTTATCGTACGCTTTTAGACTTTTTTGAAGATTGCGCAAGAGACATTCAAGGCGAGCACCCGATGGATGCCGCCAAATTGAGAGCAAGTTCCACCCACTGGTTGCGTCACACGTTTGCCACAAGCGCCTTAAAAATCATGCCCGTCAATGTCGTTCAAAACGCCATGGGCCATGCCTCAGTTGGCACGACGAGTCGATACTTGACACCTGAAGAAAGTGAAGTCGCCAAGGCCATGAAAAAAATGCAGCCTTATTAGACTGCATTTCGATGTTACTCAAACGACTGGTTGTTCATGACCTTTCGATAATTCAAAAGGCATTGTTCCACCACGAGTTGCGCATTTAAGGGGTGAGTGACCACGCGCTTGATTTGCTTTAATGAGTCACCCCACTTAAAGAGCTTATCAATATCAACGTTCTCAACCAATCGCGTCATTTGTTTTTCAAGCGTCGGATAGTAGTGCGCAGGCATCCCGCTTTTAACAGCGCATAAATCGTATGCCCAACGCTCCAACACAGGCAAAACGGAGGAAACGGGCAAAGCCACTCGACCTTCCTTTACGGCCAACTGGGTTAAGTCCATGTTCACGCCGTCTTGTAAGGTCTTTAAAAGCACCTTGCGAGATTCCGGAGAAATGGTGGCTAGTGTTAAGAGCTGATCGCGCGTTTTGGCATCAATATTTTCCGTTTCTCGAATGCGTTCTTCTTGCGTCACAAGGTACGGGCGGTCACCGGCTCGAATAAGCGCTTCTTCAGCGTCACCAATCCCCTCTTCTTTTAACCATTGAAGAGCTTCTAAACTCTTTAAGAAGGTCGCAGCAGCATCGGCTCGAATGGCATCGGCCGGATACACAACGATAATGCGACGACCGTTTTCAATGTGAGGCGCCAAATTTAAGAAGTCTGCCAATTCACGCGGTTGGTGAATCAAGATTTCTCGATAAACCTTGCGGTCTTTTGTGGCATTGGACGGTGGCTCAAAAGGCACGTCGTGCGTGATGGCTTCAACTTCACTGAAAACATAACGAAGGTCAGGGTGCGTTTTGGCAAGCGCCATGCGACAGCCCTTACACTCTCCGCAAGGCTCTCCGTCAGCATTGGGGTGCTCACAGAATAGGCTTTGCGCAAAGCGAATCACCAACTCGATCTTACCGATCCCTTTCGGGCCGTAGATCAACAGACCGTTCGGAAGATTCTCACGAGCCTCTGCGAGCGCTTCCAATAAGTCACTTAACCAAGGACAAGTCTTTAACCCCATGTTGAGAAAAGCTCCGAGAGTTCTTTAGAAATCACTTCACGATCACGATCGGTATTGACGATCAAAAAGCGTTCCGGATTTTGGCGAGCGCGCGTCAAGTAAGCGTTACGAACACGCGTGAAAAAGTCCAAGTTTTCTTTTTCAAAGCGATCCAATTGACGAGCAGCTGCCAAGCGTTGTGCAGCCACTTCCGGTGCCACGTCAAATAAAATCGTGCAATCGGGTTGCAAATCGCCGTGCGTCCAAGCTTCTAAGGCTTCGACTTTTTCAGCGGGGAACCCGCGGCCACCCACTTGATAAGCATAAGTGGCATCGGTAAAACGATCGCTTAATACCCAAGCACCACGCTCAAGCGCCGGACGAATCACTTTAGCTAAGTGCTCGGCGCGAGCAGCAAAAAAGAGCAACGTTTCTGTGGAAGGATCCATCGAAACGGACAAGAGCTGTTGACGGATCGTTTCCGATAACGGCGTACCGCCCGGCTCTCTCGTGCGAATCACTTCAATGCCACGGGCACGAAGGGTGTTTTCGATCACATCAACTTGTGTGCTCTTACCGGCACCGTCGATGCCTTCGATCGTAATAAAACGTCCCTTCATGATCATTGTCCTTTTTTGCGAATGTAAAGATCAACCGCACGGTTATGTTCTTCTAGCGTGCGACTGGGCACTAAATCACCGTTGTCTTTATTGATGAAATAGAGGTAATTGGTTTTAGCCGGATGCAACGCGGCATGAATACTTTCACGCGTCGGGTTACCGATGGGCGTGGGCGGCAAACCGATAAATCGATACGTATTGTAGGGCGTTTGATGCGTGAGGTGTTGTTTACGTAATCGCCCTTCAAACTCTTCCCCCTCTCCGTACATCACCGTGGGATCGGTTTGAAGCGGCATACGGATACGCAGACGGTTGGAGAAAATGCCCGAAACAATCAAGCGATCTTGAGGGCGAGCGACTTCGCGCTCGATGATGCTTGCCAAAATCAACGCTTCATAGGGCGTACTCACGGCGCAATCGGGC
>USIM01000050.1 GCA_900554675.1 uncultured Sutterella sp. | reverse complement strand
CAAACCAGCCAACCCCATGGCAAGCCCCGCAAAAGCCCCAGCCTTATCACTAATTTGAAAGGCTCTGGACGTTCCCATGCCGTGCGCAGAGACGCCCAAAGCAAACCCTTGGATATAGTCCTTTTTAATGCGGAAAAGTTTATAGAGGGGAAGCGCAATCATGGCACCCGCAATCCCTGTTAAGACCACGATCCCTGCGGTGAATTCCGGCATCCCGCCCATCTTTTCCGAAATGCCCATGGCAATCGGCGTGGTGACACTTTTCGGTGCCAAACTCATGATGGTTTCAAAAGAAGCCCCAAACAAGGCCCCTAAAAGGATGGTCGAGATGATCCCCGTTGCGCAACCCACAAAGACACCGATAAAGATCGGGGCCCAAAGTTTAGCCAAACGACGGCGTTGGTCAAAAAGCGGAACGGCTAAGGCAACGGTAGCCGGCCCCAACAAGAAGTGTACGAATTTGGCACCCTCAAAGAACGTGTCATAGGGCGTATCCGTTGAAATCACCACCGTCATCAGAATCGCCACCGCAATCACAAAAGGGGAAAACACGGTGAGGTAGCCGGTTTTGCGATAGACAACAATCCCGAGTTGGTAAGAAAGAAGCGTCAAGCAAAGCCACAAGGCAGGTTGAGCTTGCAAGTGATGCCACAAATCAACAATTGTCGTCATCATCCACCCCCAAGAGTTTGGCAGCCCATTGAACCGTTAACCCCGTTACCACCATCGTGACACCGGTACCTACGACCAAAATTAACGCAATCGCAACCCATTCGGCTTGGATACGATCAACGTGACGAATGATGCCCACGCCCGCCGGGACAAACAAAAGGGCCAAGTGGGCCAAAAGAACAGAAGCGGTCATGCGGACTTTTTCAATCAAAGTGTCGCTGACGAAAAAGCCAATCAATAAGAAAAGCATCCCGAACACGGGGCCCGGTACCGGTAGTCCCAGCGCATAGGAAATCGCTTCACCGATGAGCTGAAGCAGTAAAAATAAGGCAATGGATAAAAGCATCCTAACGTCTCCGTATTAACCCTAAGAGTCAAGGTGGGAAATTGTGTCACTAATGGCAAAAGAATGCCAACGATTTCATCGGGTAAGGGTGCCAAAATTTTGTAACTTCGCCATCAGGTAAACACCTAAGGACTAATCCGAATTACCTATTTTTGCGGTGCGTTCTAGAGTGATGGGAGGCATTTGTGTATTGCTGATTTCCTGTGAGGAGGAGAAGCTTATGAAACAATCACGCTGTGCGATCGCCGTTGGGTTAGCGCTTTTTGCGGGCGCTGCTATGGCAGCTGCCATTCCGCAAGTCTCAAGCGACGTTAAAAACTCTGCCGAGGCGATTTATAAAGATCCTGTGATGCAAAAGATGCTCAAGGAGTTAACGAGCAAGGAAAATGCTCAATTCCGTTTCAATACGCATATGGAATTGGCTCGTATTGCATCACCTTCTCGCTTTGAAATGCGTCGTCAACAAGAAATTGCTCGTCGTATGGTCGAAGAATGGGGCTTTGATAAGAAAGACGTCATGGCCGATAAAGACGGTGTGATTAAGGGGGCCGGTATTCAGATTGTGGACGGCAAACCCGTTTATAACGTCTGTGTTCGCTTCCCCGGTAGCTACTCTCAACAAAAGGGAGCTAAGACCTACAAGGGCCAATACCCGAAGGTTTTGTTAGAAGGTCACATTGATACGGTGAATCCGGCTGAGTTGCCGCCTGCTGAACGTCCCTATATGCCCGTGAAATTGCAAAAAGCAACGGAACCGATTGTGGCTACGCCTGCCGCTTTGGCCGCTTTGAAGGATGAAGTGCATTTCGATAAGAAGGGCAAGATAATTCAAGATGCGAACTACAAGAAAGCCTATGTTCGCTACGCTGATGAAGCCGAAGCCAAGGCCAAGGGTGGCTATCGTATCTATGTACCGGGCTTTGGTGATGCCATGGGTAACACGACGTCCGTGCTGACCGCCGCCATCATGATGAAGAAGTACAACATCAAACCCGTCTATGACATTTGGGTTTGCGGTACGGCCGGTGAAGAAGGTAAGGGTAACTTGGATGGCATGAAGCAGCTCTATGGTTACAACCAAGATACCGGTAAGGGTAACAATGCCTTGAATTTCGTAGCGAACTTCGGTGCTGACTCCACGCGTCCGGGCTCCGGCACAATGAACTACTTGGGTAGCTATCGCTTTGAAATTAAGTACACGGAACCTGCTGGTTACAAGCAAGGTGGTGCAGAAGCCCCGAGCGCTTTGATGGCCATGAACCGTTCGATTGCCAAGATTGCTGACGTGAAGTCGCCTTGGGACTTGGATAAGAAGGCTGAACGCACGACCTATACGGTGGGTGTGTCTCGTTGCGATGATGCCAAGCCCGGTGAACGTTCTCGTTCTTGCACGTTGATGGTTGATATGCGCTCGCCCACGCAAGGTCCTTTGAGTGCCATTCGTGCTCAAATCGAGCCGACCTTTAAGGCCGCTTTGGACGAAGAAAATGCCAAGTACGGTCGCAAGACCGGTGACAAGGATGCCGTGTCGATGGAATTGGTATGGTTTGGCGATCGTCCGGCTTACCAACGTCCGCACTATAACGACATCGCCTCTCAAATTTATTGGCAAAGCGCTCACACGGTGGGTACCGACATCATTAAGGAATTGCCCACGCGTGCTGCTAGCTTAAACGACAACGTGCCCGCAGCCGTTGGTGTGCCGACCGTGAACTTTAACGTTCATACGCCTGCTGTTAGCGGTGGTGGTCACTCCTTTAACGAATGGGGTATCCCGGGTGACGCCGTTGCTGAAGGTAAGCGCATCTTCCGTATGGTGTTGATGGGCTTGACGGCCGCCGGTTACCACACGAGTTCCGGCAAGGTGATTGCACCGACCGCAGCCGATATGGGTAACCGTACGACTGAAGATATGTATTAATTGCACGCCATGGAAAGGAGTTCATGATGAAAGCAAAATTATTAGTGGCTTTGTTGGGTTCTTTGGCTGCCGGCGTTGCAATGGCTGAAGTCTCTAGCGTTTTAACGGTTGATATCGCCGGTCCCGGCGGTCACAGTAACGGGGCTTACGGTCGCACCAATGCGGTTCACGCTTCGGCTCGCGCGATTATGGAAATTGAAAAAGCCATTCCGTCGCAAAAGCAATGCGTGGTTTCTGCCTTAAACGGCGGTAACTCGGTTAACTCCATCGCTCAAGACGGTCATTTCAAGGTGTCTTTGAAAGCCAAAGACGCCAAGGAAATGGAAGCGTTAAAGAAGAAGGTGGATGCGGCTGTTGCTGCTGGCGTGAAGGCTGAAAATGACTTCCGTGGTGTGAAGGAAGGCGATATGACGGGTGGTGTGCCTGCTCATGTTCGTTATACCATCAAGTAAGCGACTCACCGCTGACGGGGAGACTCGTTGGCGGTTTTTGTTGGGCGTTTGAAATGGTATCAATGGTATCAATTGGGTGATACTATTGATACCATTTGTGAATATTTTGAATGTAATGACTAAGTTTTAACATATTGAAAATAAATAGAATTTACTAAATCTTTTCGACGGATAGTTGATGAAGAATGGTATCAATCGAGTGATACCATTGATACCATTTGAGTCGACGAATTTGTCCTTGGTTACCTTAAGAATTTTAACCGTATAGAAAATAAGCTTATTTCCAATAAGCTTATTGATGATAAGGTTATTTTTTCGTATACTCTAAAGCATGTACAAAGTGGAGATGCGAGAAATGGCCTATACATCAGTAAATATCAATCGTTTTTACGGCCGAGAACGAGAACTACAACTCTTGAAAAAATTTCAAGAAGATGTTTTTGAACGTGGAATCAGTCGATTTGTCGTCGTAACGGGAAGAAGGCGTATTGGCAAAACGCGTCTAATTGAAGAAGCGTTGCCCGATAGCACCAAGATGCCAACAATCTCCATTTACGTTGCGTCACAGCTGGCCAATTCGAATTTGACGGACTTTGTTCATGAAATTCAAAAGGCGCTAGAGATTCCTTATCCCTTAGCGATCTCCAGCTACGAAGACGCTTTTGCCCTCATTTTTAAAGAAGCCGAACGTCGTCCGATAACGCTAGTGCTGGATGAATTTCAAAACTTTAATGTGGTTGATCCGACCGTCTTTGATACATTGCAAAGGTTGTGGGATCGTCAACATCAAAAATCAAAAATCTTGATCGTAACTTGCGGATCTGTGGCAAGTAGCATGAGAGATATTTTTGAAAATGGAAAGGCCCCTCTTTTTGCCAGAGAAAGTGCATTCATTCGCTTGATGCCATTTTTACCGCAATTGTTAAAAACAATCTTGTCAGATCATAAGAGAGATTTCACAGGCGAAGATTTGTTGTCGCTATACGCCTTTACCGGCGGCGTTGCGCATTATGTGAAGTCCTTTTTAGCAACGGGTGCATTAACTTTTGATGAGATGCTCAATCAATCATTGTTGTTTAATTCTGGGTTGATTTCAGAGGCGCAACTCATGATTGCTGCGGAGTTTAAGGGCAACGCTTCTCGGATGAATGAAATCCTGATGGCGATTTCTCAAGGTCGATGCAAGCGCTCTGAACTTGCGTCCTTGTTTGATGTTGATATATCCGGGCACTTGCACCAATTGGAAAATATGTATGGCTTAATTGAGAAGGTTGAGCCACTCGGAAAAAATGGTGCGAAGAGAAAGCGTGTTCGTTACGAGTTGACGGATGAACTATTGGATTTTTGGTACACATTCTGTCTCCCTAATCTCAAAATGCTCCAGTCAGATAAAACGATGGCGTTGCGAGAATTGATCAAGAGTGGATACCCAACCTGGTCTGGGCGAATTTTGGAGCGACTGTACCGCCGTCACTTCAGAAATCTTGGGATTTTTACCGATGTTGGCCCATGGTGGGACAAAAACGGTGAAAACGAGATTGACTTGGTTGCAGTCAATAGTGTCCATAAACGTATAGTTTTTGCCGAAGTTAAGCGTAATGAGGACAAAATTGATTTGAATACGCTAAAGAAGAAAGTGGAGGCATTTTTGACCTTTAACCCTGAGTATGCTTCTTACAAACGGGAGACACTAGCTTTGTCGCTAAAAGAGTTGTCGGCAGACGGTGTGTTGCCATTTTTGAATGAAGCTGTTGACTAATCAAAAAAAAGAGGCGCTGGTGAACGCCTCTTTTTCGTTGGACCAAGAAGTCTTTGTAGGACTGAGAGATTCGATAAACCAAGGAGAAAAGTTTATCGTCACCCTTGAGCTGGGAGAAAACTTCTTCAACGTTAGTTCCACCCCTTTAGGCCCTATCGTTTTAGAAGCTAGCTCAAACTTCTTTTTGATACTTAGCAATTTACCGAAGAATTCTTTAGCGAACCTTACGAAGTATCGTGGTTAGTAGTATATTAATGAGAATAATTCTCAAATGCAAGCTATTTTGTTGTTTTCTTTGCGGATTCTCGTAACGGAGTGTATCAAAAGAGTCTCAAAACAAAACCGCCGAAAGATTTCTCCTTCGGCGGTCTTTCTCAGACTGAACCAGCTTAAATTTTGCCGATCAAGTCATTGGTCATCTTCATGGCCTTTTGCCCCGGACGCCATGCGGCAGGGCAAGCTTCACCAGGGTTGGCAGCCGTGTATTGAGCAGCTTGAACCTTACGCAAAAGTTCTTGAGCGTCGCGACCGATGCCACTGTCGTGCACTTCCATGACAACGACTTCACCGTTGGGGTTAATGACGAATGTGCCGCGTTCGGCCATGCCTTCTTCTTCGATGAGGACACCAAAGTTGCGACTCAAGGTAAGCGTCGGATCGCCAATCATCGGGAACTGCACCAAACCCACGGCAGGGCTGGATTCATGCCAAGCCATGTGCGTGAAGTGACTGTCGGTGGAGACCGCATAGATTTCAACGCCAAGAGCCTTAAAGGCGTCGTAGTTTAGGGCCAAGTCTTGCAATTCGGTCGGGCAGACAAATGTGAAGTCTGCTGGGTAGAAGAACACGATGGACCACTTACCAAGAAGGTCGTTTTGCGTGATGTCAACGAAGTCGCCGTTGTGAAAGGCGGTTGCCTTGAAGGGGAGGAGGGTCTTTTTGAGTAAAGCCATTTTATTATTCCTTTTTTGTTTAAACCGAAACGTCGGTTTTTCAATCAGTGTGCAGACACTTTAACATCATTTGTATTTGAGAGTCGCTCTCATTTGTTTCATTTAATTTCTAGTTGTTTCTGAGGAATTTATTGCTTAAAATTTAATCAATTTTGATATGTAATAAACATATATAAATCAATAAGATATAAAATAATCAAACTTTTTAATGAAAGATAATCCAACTTTTTACTAATAGATAATCAGACTTTTTTCTAATAGATAATCCAACTTTTTTCGATATAATAATCATAGATTTTTCTCGGATTAAGTAAATAAAGGTGATGGTATGACTTATATTGAAAGATGGGCGACCGATTCTTTGGAAAGCGCAATGCGTGTGATGCGTATTGCGTACATTGCTGGCCCTCGTCAATGTGGCAAAACTACGCTGATGAAAAAATATTTGTCACCAGAAAAGG
>USIM01000049.1 GCA_900554675.1 uncultured Sutterella sp. | reverse complement strand
GACATGGAAGAAAGCGTGGTTGCTCCACCCATGACATCTTCTCTAAAGGACATATAAATGTGCGCAATCGAGAAGAGGATGAACACATACAAACAAGCATGGTGCACCGTACGCACGGTCTGTACATCGCCCAGCAACGAGAATACCCAACCGAACCAAATCATCCAATCCGTATCCCACCCCCAAGCTTGGGCGTAGAGGGCTAAACCGGTGATGATCACCACGAAGCTGCCGAGAACAAACATGGAGAACATCGCCAATTGCGCAAGCGGATTGTGGCCGGCGTATTCAGGTGCCGTCTTTTTCAAAAAGAGGTAGTAGAGCACTTGAGACCAAACGCCTTTCCACCACTTCAATGACCACAAGGGCGGAATGAAAATCATGCGAGCGTAACGATTGCCTACGATGGCCCAATAGAGGCGATAGACAAACAAAGCTGCGAAAATCATCCCGGCCACAAAGTGTGCCAGACGAATGTAGCCAAAGTCATACGTAACCCAAGTGTCGCCCAAATTGGCGACCAACGGTTCACCAATTAAGAAACCGGTCACGATCATGACAAACATGCACGCTGCCATTGCCCAGTGCCAGACTCGAACAGGAGCCTCCCAGACATAGATCGGTTGCGTGCCTTGCGAGGCGTCAACCTCAAAGGTGACGGGATCAATTTTCATATTGACCTCCTAGCGCACGCGAACGTCACAAAGTTCATGCCCTTCAGGGTCTAACAAGTGCGTGGCACAAGCCAGACACGGGTCGAAACTGTGAATAGTGCGAATAATTTCTAACGGGCGATGGGGATCGGCCATGGGCGTACCGATGAGACTCGTCTCAAAGGCGCCTTGTTGACCTTCTTCGGAACGCGGCGAGGCATTCCAAGTGGTGGGCACAATGGCTTGCCAATTGGCAATACGCGTGTCTTTAATCACGCACCAGTGACCCAGTGCTCCGCGCGGTGCTTCACAGAAGCCCACCCCACGGCATTCCTTGGGCCACGTCTTCGGTTCCCAGAATTCCATGTTGGCAGCGACTTCATCGCCCAAGCGAATATTGGCCACCAAGTCGTCAACGTATTGCACCATCTTGTGGGCAACCCATTGGCATTCCAGGGCACGTGCCGCATGGCGACCCAAGGTTGAATAAACGGCTTCCAAAGGAAGGTTAAGTTCTTTTAACAAATCAAGTGCCGGTTCTTTAAAGTGCTTCACGTCCTTAGCCACCGAGACAATCAAGCGAGCCAAGGGACCGACTTCCATCATGTGACCCTTCCAGCGCGGGCTCTTGATCCAAGAGTATTTGCCTGCCTCACCCAACCAATCAAACTTGGTGTTCGTGCCGACAGAACCTTCGGACAATTCAAAGGCTTGATCGGTCACGCCTTCCCACGGATGCAAACCCTTTTGACCTTCAGGGTACTTGTACCAGGAGTGATCCACAAATTCTTGAATTTGATTGAGATCGCGCAAATCCACATCATGAACGTGGGTCAAGTCGCCATCGATAATGGCCCCCATCGGCATTTGCAACGACTTTTCAGACCAATCGTTAGCAATTTCCGGGAAGTCACCGTAGCAGAGCACGTTCTTTTTCACCAAGCCACCACCGTACTTAAACCATTCCGGATAAAACGATGCAATGGCCTTAATGTCTGGCAAATACACGTTTTCAACAAAGGCCACGGTTTGCTGTGCGATATCTCGCATATAGTTCATGGTGACTTCATTGATCATGTTGCCCGCGGCACCCGTTTCATGCATATTGATCGGACAGGCAACACCGCCCACCAAATAATTCGGGTGCGGGTTCTTGCCGCCCAAAATCGTATGGATTTTGATGATTTCTTTTTGGAAGTCCAACGCTTCCAAGTAGTGCGTCACAGCCAACAAATTTACGGCGGCGGGCAACTTCATGGCCGGATGCCCCCAATAGCCGTTGGCAAAAATCCCCAATTGACCCGAAGCCACAAACTTCTTCAAACGGTTTTGAACGTCACGGAAGTAACCAGGGGAGGACAACGGATGGTGCGGACTGATTTTCTTTTGAAGTTCAGAGACTTCTCGAGGATCTGCAGACAATGCGCTCACCACATCAACCCAGTCCAAAGCCGAGAGTTGATAAAAGTGAACGATATGGTCGTGCGCATAAAGCGTCGCATTCATCAAGTTGCGGATGATGTTGGCATTTTTAGGAATCTTAATCCCAATGGCATCCTCCACGCTTCTGACGGCGGCCAAGGCGTGAATACCCGTGCAAACACCACAGATACGTTCCACAAAAGCCCATGCATCACGGGGATCGCGCCCCTTTAAGATGACTTCCAAACCACGCCACATCGTGCCGGTACTTTGAGAGTCGGTAATCACATTATTGTTACCCAAGACGGCTTGAACACGAAGGTGACCTTCGATGCGCGTTACAGGGTCCACTACAATTCGACGGTCTGCCATTATTCTTCCCTCCCGAGATCTTTATTGGTCTTTTTTGCTCGAGCTTGAGCAACGGCTGAAAGTGCTGCATGGGCAATCGCCGCAGCACCGACAACACCTACTGTTGCAAGACCGACCTTATCGGCGGTCGCTTCAATGCCACCTAAGCCCGGTGGCAACACAGTGGTTTCATGTTCATAGAATGAACCCTTATCAAAGAAGTTGGGTTCGGAACAACCGATACAGCCGTGACCGGATTGCACCGGCCAAGACAGACCTTCATTCCAACGAATGGTGGAACAAGCGTTATAAGTGGTCGGGCCCTTGCAACCGACTTTATAGAGGCAGTAGCCAAGCTTGGCGCCTTGGTCATCGAATTTTTCAACGAACTGACCGGCATCAAAGTGAGCGCGACGATAGCACTTATCGTGAATGCGTTGACCGTAGAACATCTTCGGACGACCCAAGCGATCCAGTGGCGGGATACGATCGTAGGTCAAGATGTAAGTCACCACCGCAGACATCACTTCCGGAATCGGCGGACAACCCGGCACCAAAACAATGGGTTTATCTTTAATGATTTCTGTAATCGGAACGGCGTTCGTGGGATTGGGTTTAGCGGCCTGTACACAGCCCCAAGCGGCACAAGACCCCCAGCCGATCACGGCTTTGGCGTCTTTAGCGACGTGTTGAATTTTTCTCAAGAACGTTTCACCACCCGGAATACAGTTCACACCGTCTTCATTAAGCGGGATATTGCCTTCAACGGCCAAGATGTAGTTGCCTTTGTACTTCGTAATGGTTTCTTCCAAGGCCGCTTCAGCTTGGTGCCCAGCCGCCGCCATGATCGTATCGTCGTAATCCAACGAAATCATGGATAAGACCAAGTCTTTGGCCACCGGGTGGTAAGAGCGGATAAAAGATTCTGTACAACAAGTGCATTCCAAGCCGTGTAACCACACTACCGGCATTCTGGGTTTGTTTTCAATCGCATGAGCGATCTCTTGCGCACCGGCCGTTCCAAGCCCAAGGCTTGCGGCGGTCAGTGAACAGTACTGAAGAAAGCTTCTGCGGCTGACGCCTTGACGACGCAGAGCTTGATATTGTGTTTCGTGCATAGGGGTTCTCCTTCGCTCGTTTATACGAAAATTAAACGAGTCTTTATCGGAGCAGCCAATTGCTTCGACCTTTTCATTGTATTACTGAAATAGTCCGAGCATAACCCTTTCTTCTACCCACTTTTCTACCACTTAGATGGTAGAAATTCACACTTTGACAATTGGTTGCAATTGAATTGAGGAAATACCCAAATTGCCACGCTCTCATAGCTTAAATCTATGGATTTTGCGGTAACCTAAAAAGTAATCTTCAAAAATTAAGGGAGCTCACCATGACTACTTCTGACGTTTACGTCTGGCAACGCTCTCCGGAGCGACACTTCGAAGAAGGCTTTCGGCAAATCGCCCAAAGTCGCATGCGTGGTCTTCCCATCTGCAACCCGAAGATTCATGTCAGGGCCTTCGGTTTTACACGATACCAACAACATTGGATTGGCGCCGTTGTCACTCCATGGTCTCTTATGGTGGTCTTTGCTTGTGGAAATGCCCAAACGTGGTTCGATGTTCCTGTCACCAAAATCACCGCCCTTCAGTTACCGGCCGGTTCCTTTAGCTTTATGGGTATCGACGATCCCCTTTTGGGTAAATACTTGGCTTGTAGTCTGATGAGCCCGCTCACCGACATCCCTGATCAACGAACGGCCGAGGCCATTGCCTCGCAAGCCCTTTCTTTGATGATGTCCAACAAGACCATTGCCATCAAAGAAGAAGCGGGAACACCTTTGACACCTGAAAAAACGCCCTTTGAAAAGACATCGACCTCAAGAAGGGATTTCTTTGCTAAACCTTGGAAATAAAGAGAAAAAATGAACAACGCCATCACCCTCAAAATCAACCGTGCCAACAGTGACTCTGCGGCGATTGAATTGATCAATCACCGCACCCGCGCGATTGCGATGGCCCTTGCCGGTAAAACAGCTCCCTTTGCCAAATCGATGCTCCGATCGCTTCTTGGCCTTTGCCCCATTGCGCAAAGCACAGCGTTTGACTTTGCCTACAAGGCAGCTTTTTTCCCGTGCCAACTGCACTGCGACACGTTTAGCTCGATGAATCACTTTTTCGAAGAGCGTCAGATTCGAAATGCTCAAATGCTTATCACGGTTGAAGCCATTTTGGAAACGCTCAGAGTACTCAGTCTTGACTTCAATGCCTTTGTTTATCACACCAAGGCAAGTGCTGAAACACTCAAAACCTTGGGGGCTTTAAAAGAACGTTTATGGACGCTTTCAGCAAAAGACAATTTTGGCCTCGCCGTCGATGATCTTTTCGATGACACGCGTGCCTTTGCTACGCTTTGGTTTATGCGAGAAACCAAGGCCATTGGCGCTATCACTCAAGCCTATGATCGATTCAATAGCTTACCGGCCATCTCAGGCGATGCGCTTCTTTTACCCAGTGAAGTGCAACAGCCTGAAACGCTTGAAGTCCTCATGAATGCGCTTATCACTAACCCCGATTTTGCTTTAACGCCTGAACTTCACACGCCTCGAATTACGGGTGCCATTGCACGCCTTCGAGATCGTCGTGATGCAAGTTTGGCACGCGAAAGTTTTAACATTAAAAACCTCATTCAAGCGCGTCTTTTGGAGTTGCAGCACTTTGTCGCAGGTGAATTACCGCTTTTTGATGTGCATGCTTATCACCATCCCAAGGGTTTCAGTCTTTGTCTTGTTGAAACAGCTCGTGGCACATTAATTCATATGCTTTCGCTCGATAAAGACGAAATTAAAAAGTTGCATATCATCGCGCCAACGGAATGGAGTTTCCAAAATCGTGGCCCCATGATTGAGCAGATGAATCTCTATGCATGCAAGCACCTTAACGATGACAATGCGATGGAGAGCGGCTTATCCATGATGGCAACTGCGTTTGACGCTTGCACCCGTATTGATATTGTCAAGGAGAGCGAAAATGCATGAGGTCTCCATTGCTGAAGGCATCGTGAACGTTGTCGAAAAGACCGCCACGATGCATGACATTAAACGAATCAAAAGCGTGCGAGTGAGCATTGGAGAACTCGCGGGCGTTGATATTGAAAGCCTTCGTTTTGCCTGGCTTTCTGTCACCAAAGGCACCGTGATTGAAAGCGCTGAACTTGTCATCGAACGCCCAGAGGGTGAAGCTTGGTGCATGACGTGCTCAAAAACAATACCACTTCACGCTTATGGCCATCCTTGTCCGGTCTGTGGCGGCTACCAACTCACCGCCACAGGCGGAACTGAATTAAAAGTGATCGACATCATCGCAAGCGATGATCAATAGGAGAAAATGAATATGTGTACTACTTGCGGCTGCTCTGAAGGCCACCAACACACGCACACCCATGTGGATGAAAACGGTAACGTCATCACCCATACGCACAGTCATCACGACCACGATCATGATCACACTCACGAGCATCATCATGATCATCACTCTCATGATGCAAGCGTGTCCCACGAACGTGCCATTGCCATTGAAGAAGACATTTTGAGCCGCAACAACGAAGTGGCCAATGTCAATCGTGCCCTTTTCCGCAAAAACCGTATGTTGGCGCTTAATTTTGTCTCAAGCCCCGGTTCCGGCAAAACGGAGTTCCTCTGCGCAACGGTTCGTGCGGTCAATAACGAATTCCCGATTGCCGTTATTGAAGGGGATCAACAAACGAGTAACGATGCCGAGCGCATTCGTGCCACGGGTGCGACTGCCCATCAAATCAACACTGGTAAGGGATGCCACTTGGATGCAGACATGGTGCACCACGCCATCGGCCACATGACGCTCGTTGAAGGCTCTGCCCTTTTCATCGAAAACGTGGGTAACCTCGTCTGCCCCGCCGAATTTGATTTAGGCGAAGCCCACAAAGTGGTGATTTTGTCTGTGACCGAAGGCGAAGATAAACCCTTGAAATACCCTGATATGTTCAGAGCCGCTGACATCATGCTCATTAACAAGGTGGACTTATTGCCCTATCTCAATTTTGACATTGAAAAGTGCGAAGAATATGCCCGCCGCGTTAATCCCAAAATCCAAATCCTTCAAGTCTCTGCCACCAAGGGCGATGGC
>USIM01000048.1 GCA_900554675.1 uncultured Sutterella sp. | reverse complement strand
GAAGTTAGCCAAAGAGTTTGCCAGCCGTCAAAATTCGGTTTCTGTCTCCGCTAAACAATTGAAGGCTGATGTCGAAAAATTTCAAAAAGAAGCCGGTTCTTTAAGTCCAAATGAACGCTTGACTCGCGAACGCGCTTTAGCTGATCAAGAGCGTCGCCTTCAGCGTCGTGAACGTGAATTGCGTGAGGATTTAAACCGTCGTCGCAATGAAGAGTTGCAAGCCATTTTAGAACGCAGCAATAAGGTGATTCGTACGATTGCCGAACGTGAAAAATATGATTTGATCGTGCAAGAAGCCGTCTACGTTGGTCCCAACGTCGACATCACGAATAAAGTTATTAAAGCGATGGGGAAGTAAACTATGCAAGTTCAGTTATTTCCGATAGCCATGCTTGTTGAAGCCGTGCGTGCTCAAAGCGCTGGCCGTCTTGAAGCTAAGTTGATCGGGCCTTATGAAAACGTTGCCGTTAATTCCATCGGTACGCTCTCACACGCCAAGTCCCACGAAGTGGCCTTCTTAGCGAATCCGAAATTTCGCCATGAAGTTAAAGATTGTGGCGCAGGTGTGATTGTTCTTCGTGAAGAAGATCGCCAAGCCATTTTTGGTGACGAAACGCCACGCGCCATGGTGATCACGCCTGACCCTTATGCTTGGTTTGCCTTTGCCCTTCAAGTGGTTGACGCTCAAATGAATCGCTTCCAACCGGGTATTCATCCGAAGGCTCAAGTGGCCGACGGTGCCCAAGTGGACGCAACCGCTCGAGTCGATGCCGGTGCCGTGATTGAGGCCGGCGCTACGGTCGGAGCCAAGGCTTGGATTGGAGCCGGTGCCTTTGTGGGTACGGGTTCTGTCATTGGCGAAGGGACACGCTTACATGCCAATGTGACGGTGAACCACGGTTGTAAGATTGGTCGTCGTTGCATTTTCCAATCCGGTGCTGTGATTGGAGCTGACGGCTTTGGCTTTGCACCCTTTGATGGTCAATGGGTGAAGATTCCGCAAATCGGTGGCGTGACAATCGGCGACGATGTTGAGATCGGCGCCAATACGTGCGTAGATCGCGGCGCCTTAGAAGACACAGTGATCGGCGACGGTTGTAAGCTCGATAACTTGATTCAAATTGCTCACAACGTGAAGATGGGCAAGCACTGCGTGATGGCAGGCTGCGTGACCGTGGCCGGTAGTGTTACGATCGGCGATCACGTGATCTTTGGCGGTCGCAGTGTCATCAATGGCCACATTTCGATTCCGTCCGATTCTACGGTGGGCCCTGCCACCAATATCGTCTCTTGGCCGAAAGACACCAAGATGATGATGGGCATTTATCCTGCTCAGCCCAATCGCGAAAGCGAAAAGGTTGCGGTTTTGTTGAAGAAATTACCTGAATTGAGAAAGCGCATCATTGCCCTTGAAGGCAAGGTGACGCAATCTGAAGAAAACTAAACGAGGTTTTTTGATGAAATACAATATCAATGACATTATGAAGATGCTTCCGCATCGCTATCCGTTCTTGTTGGTCGATCGCGTGGAAAGCGTCGCTGAAGACAAGACGAGCTGCGTGTGCATCAAGAACGTGACCGCTAACGAACCGCAATTTCAAGGCCACTTTCCGGAATGCCCGGTGATGCCCGGTGTTTTGATTTTGGAAGCCATGGCTCAAACGGGTGCCGTGTTGGCGATGGAACGTTTGGGTGAAGACGCTCGTGACGAAAAGGCATTGTTCTTCTTTGCCGGTATCGACGGTGCTCGCTTTAAGCGCGTGGTGTTGCCGGGCGATCAATTGCGTCTTGAAGCTCGCTATTTGCGTGATCGTGGCGGTATTGCCAAGTTTGAAGTCACAGCAACCGTGGATGGCCAATTAGCTTGTGAAGCCACGATGATGTGTGCTCGCCGTAAGGTGGAATAATTCAGGCCTAATAAAGCGAGGCCGAAGTCCTAGGGACTTCTTAGAGTAACTTTTTAGAAAGGTCTGAAGACATGGCAAAGATTCATCAATTCTCAGTGGTCGACCCGTCAGCTCAATTGGCCGATGATGTGGTTGTTGGTCCGTTTTGTGTGATTGGCCCCAATGTAACGATTGGCGCCGGCACGGAACTCATCTCTCATGTGAATGTTCACGGTCACACCAAAATCGGTGAACGTAACCGCATTTTCCCCAACGCTAGTATCGGTTGCGAACCGCAAGACAAGAAGTACGCCGGTGAACCCACGCGTTTGGTGATCGGAGACGATAACGTTATCCGTGAACACGTGACGATCTCCACCGGTACGATTCAAGACCACGGTATTACCATGGTGGGTTCTCGCAACCTCTTTATGGCTAACGCCCATATTGCTCACGACTGTATCGTTGGTAACGACACGATTTTAGCCAATAACGTGGGTTTGGCCGGTCACAGCATTGTCGCTGACCACGCCATTTTGGGCGGTCAAGCCGGTGTTCACCAATTCTGCCGTATTGGCGAAGGTGCCATGGTGGGTGGCGGTTCCATTCTTTTAATGGACGTTCCGCCCTTTGTCATTTGTAACGGCAACCCCGCAGAGCCTCATGGCTTAAATATTGTAGGTTTGCGCCGTGCAGGTTTTGATTTGAAGGCTTTGAACGCCTTCAAAGCTGCCTACAAGGTGATTTATCGAGACGGTTTGACGATTGCCGAAGCGGTTAAGGCTCTGGCGGTTTTGATTGAAAATAATCCTCAAGTGTCTCGTGAATTAACCTTGATGCGTGACTTTGTCGCATCGAGCCAACGTGGCATTATCCGTCCGAAGAACTAAGAGGAACGAAAAATATGGCAAAAGGCATTGCTTGGTTAGCAGGGGAGACCTCCGGCGACTATATCGCATCGCTTGTTTTACCGCATGTGAGTGCTCTTTATGAGGGCGAGCGCATGTTTGGTATTGGTGGCGAAAAGATGGTTCAAGCAGGCCTTGAAGCTTGGCATCCGAGCTCTGAATTGGCCGTTCGCGGTTATGTGGAAGTGCTTCAACGCTTGCCTCGCCTTTTGATGCTTCAAAAGGAGATGAAAAAGCGTGTTCTTGAAATTAATCCAAGAGCCTTCATCGGGGTGGATGCACCTGACTTCAATCTCGGGATTGAAACCTTTTTAAGAGAACGAGGTATCAAGACCATCCATTTTGTTTGCCCCTCTATTTGGGCGTGGCGTCCTGAGCGCATTCACACGATCAAAAAGGCGGTCGATCACATGTTGTTGGTCTTTCCGTTTGAGAAAGAACTCATGGATAAAGCGGGGATTGACTCGACTTATATCGGTCACCCCTTGGCCCGTGAAATCCCGATGCAGCCTGATAAGCTTGCTGCCCGTGAGCGTTTAGGTTTAGACGTGACGGGCCCCTTATTTGCTGTGATGCCGGGGTCTCGTCAAGCTGAAGTGGCTTGGTGCTCTCCGCACTTTTTCGGCGCCTGTGACCGCATTTTGGATTTTGACCGCACTTCACGCTTTGTGGTGCCTGCAGCTGATGCCGACCGTGAAGCACAGATTGCGAAGTTCTTGGAGCAATTCCCGCGTGTGAAGGCTGCAACCACTTTGGTGCGCGGTAAGAGTCACGATGCCATGGAAGCTTCGGATGCTGTCCTTTTAGCTTCCGGCACGGCTGCTCTTGAAGCGGCGCTCTTTAAGCGACCGATGGTGGTGGGCTATGCGATGCCAGGCTTTACCGGCATCATGATGCAGAAAAAAGGCATCATCAATTATGTGAGTTTACCCAACATTTTAGCTGGCGAACTTTTAGTGCCCGAACTTTTGCAGTATTACTGCCGTGCCGAACCTTTGGCATTCCAGCTTTGGGAAGCCTATCAAAAGCGAAATGATGCACGTTTGATGGATCGTTTTACTCAAATGCACGATTCCCTCTTGCGTGATACGCCCTCTTTAGCGACAGAAGCGATTAAGGGTGTTTGTGGCTAGGAAAATGCAAGAAGCTGACGATTTATTTGCCTCGCTCACCTATGAACTGACGGCCGGCGTTGATGAAGCCGGTCGTGGTGCGTTAGCTGGTAGTGTTATTGCAGCCGCGGTGATTCTCGATCCCGACCAACCGATCGCAGGTTTGGCTGACAGTAAAGCGTTAAGCGCTGCACGACGTGAAGTTTTAGCCAAAGAAATTAAACTCAAAGCGAAGGCTTGGGCCGTGGGTGAAGCCACTTGTGAAGAAGTCGATGAAATTAACGTCTTACAAGCGGCAATGCTCGCTATGAAGCGGGCCGTTCAAGCGCTAAAGGTGCAACCGGACTTTGTACAGGTTGACGGCAATAAACTTCCCCGTTGGGACTATTTAAGCGAAGCCATTGTTAAGGGCGATGCCAAGGTTCAAGCGATTTCTGCTGCATCTATTATTGCTAAAACGACGCGTGATGCGCAGATGGTCGCGGCTGAAAAGTCTTATCCCGGGTATCATTTTGCCGTGCATAAGGGATACGGAACGGCAGAACACTTGGCCGCAATTGAAAAGTTGGGGCCTTCAGAGATACACCGTAAGACGTTTTCTCCGATTAAGGAAATGGTAAAAGCATGAGAGTGCAGAGAATAGAAAGTGATGCCAACGCGAAATACAAGCGTTGGAAAAAGCTTTTTGACAATGCTCGAATGATGAAAAAAGAAGGCGCGACTTTAGCCGAAGGCGCTCACTTGGCGCAAGTTTGCCTTGAACGCAAGGTTAAAGCCACTGCCATGATCATTCGTGATTCGGAATCCTTTACCGATGAAACGCTTGCATTAATTGAAACGTTTGATCGTGAGCATGTGCCGGCGTACCTTTTGGATACGCGCCTTTATGATGCGATTAGCCCCGTTGAGCACGGCAGCGGCCTGATGCTTGAAGTGCCCATTAAGACAGCTAAGAAGCCTCAAAAGCTTCAAGCCGATGTTTTATACTTAGACGGCGTTCAAGATCCGGGTAATATAGGTACTTTGATTCGCTCTGCAGTGGCCGCGGGTATCAAGCATATTGCAGCTTCGCCCACGAGTGCGCACTTTTGGTCACCCAAAGCGCTTCGAGCCGGTATGGGCGCCCATTTTGCCGCTCATCTCTACGATAATGTAGAACCTGAAGCATTAGGTGAACTTTTTGACGCCCAATGTTTAGCGGCCGATGCTCGTGGCGGTAAAGACCTATTTGCCACACCTGATTGGGAAGCAACGCCTGTGGTTTGGATGATGGGAGCAGAGGGGCCCGGTTTGAGTGATCGAGCCCTAAGGGTTGCGGATCAACGTTTCTACATTCCGATTGAAAAGGATTGTGAGTCTTTAAACGTTGCTGCAGCTGCGGCTGTTTGTATGTTTGAATTGCGTCGTCGACGTTTGTTGCAAAAGTAAGCGTCGGACGCCAGAGGCATTCATCGTGAAAGTTTTTAACTGTGTATGTGAATTTGGCCACACCTTTGAAGGTTGGTTTGATTCCGTTGAAAGCTTGGATGAACAGATTGAAAAGAAGTGGGTAGCTTGCCCTTATTGTGAGACCACCAACGTTAAACGCGTCCCGAGCGCAGCGCACGTGCGAGGCTTTCGGGATCAAGAGCGCTATGACGCTCAAGAAAAATTGGATGAACGTGAAGCGATTGTTCGCATGAGAGCAAAAGCGGTGAGTGCGGCAAGACGTTTGCTCAAAGACAGTGAAGATGTCGGTGAGCGTTTTGCCGAAGAAGCCCGGGCCGTTCATCAAGGAAAAGCACCGTCAAGGACGATACACGGCAAATGTACCCTTAACGATGCACAGGATTTATTGGAAGAAGGGATTGGTGTTTTACCGATTCCTGACGGTGTGATCCACACCAAAAATTAAAAGTGAGAAGGTAGATTTAACCATGGCGCTTTTTGGACAATTATCAACTCCTACTAAAGCATTGCCGCTGATTGATTTAACCAGCGCAGACATCATGATGGAATTGCTCGAAGAGGTGGCAATCACCGCCTCGACGGCAGACTACATTGATCAACATGAACCGCACCATCCGGAAGCGGCCGAAATTCATGAACAGGCCAATGATGTTTACCAAGACTTTTTAAATATCCTTAAAGGCAAGGTGAAGGATAAGCGTATTAACCGTAAGTCCGGTTACGATCCTGAAGATTTGCGCGAACATTTTGCTAAGAATGAAAAGGATGTTGAGGGCGACATTCTTGAATTCACGTTAAAACGTTTCTTAGCCGAATTTATTCGTTTGAGCCGCTTATCTATGGAAAACCATGAAGCCATGTCTCGACGTGAATACTATGCCTTTATGAGCGGTTGGGCCCATTATTTTGCAGGCCTTGCTCCCGATGAAACGCCCCCGACGGATCCTGCTAAGTAAAGAGGCTCACGATGGCACAAAAGAAATTTAATAAAACCGTTCGTTTGATTTTAAATATCCTCTTTACGATCGTTGTGATCGCAGGCATCGTGATGGGATGGAATAAGGAAATTGATGACCCGGATGCATGGTTTCCGAATGAGGTACAGAAGAGCGAACCTGTTACGCCTGTAAACGAACAGCCTGCTCAACCAGTTCAAAAGTAAGGTGTTTTTCGGATAAGTGAGAAAAAATTATTAGTGCTCGTTGCTTTGTAATAATTTTTCTTTGCTGAGCACTTGGCGAATGGCAAATTCAGTGCCTCCCTTTGGGAGGCATATTTGTTTTTGCTCTTTCTATAAAGATTGTGTAATATACACAACATCGAAAACTTCTAAGGAATTTAGA
>USIM01000047.1 GCA_900554675.1 uncultured Sutterella sp. | reverse complement strand
ATTCAGATTCAAAATTCCGAAACCTCGACTCAGTTCCACCTTCACATTTGGTTTATCCGCCAATCCACCCCACTTTTGCAAAGGTGCGGGTGGATTTTTATTTTTGCGCAAATAAGGCAAAAACACTTAGTTTGAATCCGGAGAGAGGAATTTAAAATTATCAACGATTTCAAATGAAAGGAGTCTCTCATGTCTTCTCTTACCCCTTGGCTCGGCGTGATTGTTTTAGCCATCACCGCATGGGCCATTATTAAAAAGTACCAAGTCAACATGGTGTTGTTGCTTGGCGGTTTGGTTCTTAATATCCTTGCCCTCATGGGCGGTATGGAAGTTTTACTTCCCAAGGGTAGTACCGGTAGCATCGGCTTTGACTTGGTGGCGCTTTTGCAAACCATCAGTAAGTCGCAAATTGCCGGCGTCGGCTTCATCATTTTGGTAGCCGGGGGCTTTGCTTCTTACATGCAAGCTATTGGCGCTTCTGACCGTTTCGTGACGGTTTGCGCTAAGCCCATCTCCTTGATCAAAAATCCGTATTTGGTTTTGGCTGCGGTCTTTATTTTCGGTCACTGCTTAAGCTTGGTGATTACCTCTGCTGCAGGTCTTGCCATGTTGATGGTCGTAACGGTCTACCCCTTGATTATCCGTGTGGGTTGCTCACCTTTAGCTGCTGCCGCCGTGGTGGCAAGCGTCTTAGCGTTTGGCTATGCACCGGCCTCCGGTACCGCTAACTTGGCCGCTGAATTGGTGAAGTTGGACCCCGTTGAATACTTAGTTCGTTACCAATTGCCGATGGCGGTTCCCACGATCCTTGCCATGGCCATTGCTCACGTTTTCACGCAACTTTATTTCGATAAGAAGGATGGTGGCGGTGTCGTTGCTGACCTCAATGAATTGGAAGCCAAGCGTGAAACGTTGGAAAAGACACCTGCGATTTATGCTCTTTTCCCGATTCTTCCGATTGTCTTTTTGTTGATCTTCAACAAAATGGTCTACAAGTCCATCATTTTGAACGTGCCGACCGCCATGTTCCTTTGCTGGATTTTGGCGTTCTTTGTGGACTTGATCGTTCGTCGCAACGTGCGTGAATCCTTTGATTTGTCCTTTGCCATGTTTAAGGGCATGGGGAGCATCTTAACGAGCACGGTGGGCTTGATCTTTGTCGCTGCCTTCTTTGCTAAGGGCCTTCAAAACGTCGGTATCGTTGACTTACTCCTAAACGCCGCTCAAGGTTTGGGCGTCGGCGAAACGGGTATGGGTGTGGTGCTTTCGATCATCATCGGTGTGATTACCGTTTTGACGGGCTCTGGCGTTGCAAGCTTCACGAGTCTTGCCCCGATCGTCCCTGACGTTGCTCAAGCCATGGGCACGGACGGTATCTCCATGATGTTGATGATGCACTCGGCTGCTGAAATGTTGCGCGCCAGGTCGCCTGTGGCGGGTGTCGTGATTATTGTGGCAGGCTTTGCTCAAGTCAACCCCTTAACGATGGTTAAGCGTACGGCAATTCCTTGCTTAGTCGGTTTTGTTGTCATGCTCACCGTTGTCGGTTTATTCTTTTAATATTGGATGATTAAGAGGGTCTTCAACGGCCCTCTTTTTTAAGGTGAAAAAATGACGATTGAATTAACCGGTACGACTAGCGGTAGCGTTGAAACGCTCACGCCTCGTCAAATCAAAGACACTTTTATCGATGCCTTTGTGGTGTTGCCAGAAAACGAATACGAAGGACAATTCTGCGAGCGTCCTTGCTCACCCAAGAAAGTTCCTGTCGTTGTCTTCATGCACGGCAGCTCCGGCATCACCGAACCCGTCAAAGAGTTTGGTCGCGCTTTAGCTAAAGAAGGTTTTGCTTTCTTTGCGCCTAACTCCATGGCAACGCCCGATCGCTTAACGTACACCTCTCCCGTGGCTCGTGAAACGTACGAAAAGATTCACGCAATGCGCGCAGCGGAATTAAAGTTTGCGATTGAGCATCTTTATGAATTGCCGTTTTTTAACGGTGAATACGTCATTGCTGGCACTAGCGAAGGTGGCGTGACGGTGGCGCGTTGCGAAGCCAAGTGTGAAACGGGTGTAGAAAAAGGTCGTATGGTCTTTTCTTGGAGCTGCGAAGACAACTATCACGTTGTCGCACACGGCACGAACATCCCCGACACCGTCCCCGTTCTTAACGTAATGAGTGCCACGGACAAGTTCTTTAGCCGTGCCAATAGTTATTTGGATAACGATGATGCGTTGGGTAACGCCAGTCGTACGTTAAAGGATCATCCTGACTGCACGGTGGTGTTGCTCCCCGGTGCCCCGCACACCCTCTTTAATTTGCCCTCTGCACAATCCGTGATTGTGGCGTTTTTAAAGAGAGTTTTTCACTGATTGACCAACGTTAATTTTGACGAGGGTTGATTGTCAATGAGATAATCTCCCACGAGGAAAGTACGGTACTAAGCATACTTATCTCCTCGAAGATTGACTTAGCCTGGTGTTGACGCACTGGGCTTTGTCGTATTTAACAACGCACAAGGGGCAACTCCCTTTCGAAAGTTACCCCTTCAGCCCGTTAAGGCTTCGTGCGGATTATGCAAAATAAGATGGCCAAGACAAGGGCTGAACAATCAATGTTCACATCTCCCGTCCAAAACACATTCATTTGTGCGATAATCTCCCACGAGGAAAGTACGAAGGACAACATACTTATCTCCTCGAAGATTGACTTGGCCCGGTGTTAGCGCACTGGGCTTTGTCGTTTCAACACCCCTTGCGGGGACCCCTACGGCTTTCGCCGTCATCTTTTCGAGCTCGATCTTGTGTGATGCGGCCAAAAGGGTTCGGGGCGGAGACTTGAATGCCGTCGCGTTCAATCTCGTGGTTCATGAATAATACACAATTAAAGTATCAAAAGTCGAGCCATTTTCATTAAATGTTTTCAAGTAACAGCTAACTCTTTGATTTATTTCCCCTCTTTTATCATTCATTTTTTTAATGATCAATAGAGGCTGTTTTTCAACATTGAAAAAACAAAGCCCCAACAGAGATCGCTCCCCGTCAGGACTTCGTTTTGTGTTTCTTTAAAGAAACTTTTCTAGCTTATTACCAAGCGTAGCGGACACCCACCGTGGCACGCCAGTCTTCATCTAAAGCACCACCCGTGGTACGTTCGACGTCAGCCCACATGTACGTGCTCTTCGTGAGGTTGAAGTTGGCACCGATGCCATATTCAAACCACGTATCCTTACCGTCGATTTCGTAGACGTTCGTGTTACCAGCATTCACACCGGTGATCTTGGAGTCACCCAAGAATTCATGAACGGCAGAAGCACGGACATAAACGTTACCGTAGTCGCTCGGGCACTTCATACCGGCAGCAAAACCAATACGACCCAATAAGCTGTGAACAGCGTCAACATCGTAGTTAGCCGTGCTCAAACTCAAAGAATCTTCGTTCACATACGTGTACGTAGCTTCCACTTGCGGTTCGACATAGATGGAATTCGTCACATCAAAGCGCCAGCCAAATTCACCGGACATGCTCAAAGCAACGTTGTCCATTGAACCCTTGTGTTGACCGTCAACGACCATGTCGGTGTCTGCCGTACCCATGCGACCAATCAAGTCAAAGAATTGACCGTTGTCACCCATCCAGGTGCTGTACATAGCAAGGCTATAGGCCTTCATGTCTGCTGAACCACGAGCGTATTCTGTATCGCTATCGGTGTAGCTAAAGGCCACGCCCATACGAGGAGCATCAGCGGTCGGAACCGTATCGATACCTACTTGGATCGTGTGGAAGTCATTTTCTAAACCACCTTCGCCAGATAACTTCCCACCGTCGTAACGAGCCCATGCGCCGTGCGTACCGTTAGAGGTGCGGATGTCGCCTAAACGCTTACGAACGTCGTTCATCATGATGCGGTTTAAAGCTAACGGAGCAGCAGATGCCATTTCCAAGGAGGATTGCATCAAGGTGTTAGCAGAATTGGTCGTTGTTTCACCCTTGGAGTTCACGCCGAAACCGTTATTAACTAAGCCTTCTTTAACTTCGGTCTTCGTTTCAACGCCTTGTCCACCAACATTGCGCAACAATGTTTTTGCTTGCTCAGCATTGATGTCGTCTGAGGACAACTCATTTTCCATCTTGGCGTCCATTAAATTGACATCCAAGGAGGCGTTGGTTGCACCTTCAACAGTGAACTTACCGGCCTTATCCCCATCAACAGCAAGATTGATGGTGCCAGAACCTGTCATATTTTGAACAATCACATCAATATTATCGCCAGTAATGTTCACTACACCGCCATCAAGCGTCAAATCATTCATCGCTTGATATTGAGAGGACTGAGTCCACGTAACTCCACCATTTGTCATCGAATCTTCTTTAGTTTCAACATAGGTCGGAGTCCATTGGGCGCCATTACTTAGCGTAACGCTTGCGCCTGTTACTTTGATTATATCGTCAATGTTATTCGGGTATCTATCATGAAAATCCAAAGGATATTCTTGAATCAAATTTCCAATCCAAGAAGAACCTTCTCCACTTAAATGAAGATTAAGTGTTGAATTGAGAATACTCCCACTATTAGCGTCAGGGCCAGGAGTGGAGAAAGCAATGTCACCATTTAAAACAGTCGTATGCTTACCATCAACATTAATGTTAATGACAGAATTGCCTCTCGTTTCAATTGCTCGTGGGGCATTAACAATCAAATTACCATTAACATTGAGTTCACCGCCCGAGTATGCAGCCAAACCAATGCTTGTCTTGTTCGTTACATTAATATTTTCTGCTGAAATATTAATTTTTGCTCGAGTTTCAGGGGTAGAACTATTTTCCTCATTATTTTGTACATGTACTGCTGATAAGCCAACTGCTTCGATATTAACCGTCTTGGCTGTTACATCAACGACAGATCCTGGTAGCAGTGAAGCTAGAGCAACATAATCTCCCCCTGCTACAGTCTGAATAATATTTACAGTCTCAGTATCCTTATCCCCAATACTAACGGTAGTTGCATTATTTGAAACGTGAATCGCACGCTTTTCTCCAGAAATGGAAATGGTTTTTCCTAATACTGTTGCCGATCCTGTATTAAAGGACATGCCACGACCATTTGCGTCGTTATTGGAGATGACAACATCTGCGCCGACTTTACCAAAAGCAACAAACCCACTACCCGTGCTTTCGAGTGTTACAGAATCTCCATCAACTGTCACATCTCCAATTTGAACTGTAAAACCGTCAGGATCAGTAAAAATTACGCCCTGAGCATTGACATTACTAAATACAGCTAATAAAACTGCACTCGCTAAAAGCGTTCGTTTCATTATCAACTCCTAAAGGAAAGTAAATTTCCTATTAGTTTGCCCGATACTCATATAGCCCTTAGAAATTGAGTTGCCCTTTGTGGATAAAACGCTGATTTTTATTGGAAATATTGATTAGACAATAAAAAAAGGCCAACCCGATAAACTAGAGGTAACAAACAACTCTTAACGGGAGGCCTTTATGAGTAATGGTACAACATTTCGTCTGGATCCGACGTACTTTATTGGCATGGATCTGCACTCAAACAATGTCGTTGTTTGTGTTTTGCAAAATGCAATTACCGATACCCAGTCCCTAACACGAAAAATCGTCAAAAAAGCAAAGATAAAGCTCTCTACCGATTTGCACGAACTCTATGAGTTCCTTATTCCCTTCTGCAAGGACAAGCCTCATCAAGCGACTGTTGAGTCCACCTACAACTGGTATAACGTTGCCGATTTGTTCGAAGATAATCATTGGAATTTATCCCTTGCCGATCCCACAACGGTAAAGAAAAATAAGATCAAATCGGCCAATGACGAAACAGATGCTGAGTTTCTTGCCAATCAAATGAGATTGGGGGCTCTCAATGCCGCTGTCATCATTCCTCGAAGAGATCGAGCTTTTCGAGACTTGGTTCGGTTGCGTGTTGAATTGGTCATGGATCGTGGCCGCTATCGAACGATTCTCAAAAACTTCTTCAACAATCAACGCTATTTGAAGATGTCCACCAGTCAATTAGATCGATTAGCGCAAGAGTGCTTCGACAACCATCCAGAGACCTTAATGAAGTATTTTGATGATGCGAACATCGCAATGAAAGCAGAGCACTATTTACGAGCCATGCATCAATTGAGTTCTCAAATTGCTGCTCTTGAAATGCAAATCAAAAAGCAGGAACTCGACAACACTCTTAATTGTCATCGCTATTTACCGCGTCTGAGCAGCATTAAGGGGTGTGGATTCATCCTGGGGTCGATTATTGCTTCCGAGATTGTGGACATCCATCGATTCCAGTCTGATCGTGATTTTGTTTCTTACTGCCGGCTTGCCCCGGCAACCCGAGTTTCAAATGAAAAGGATAAAGGCAAAGGCGAGGGTAAAAATGGTAATGCCTACCTCAGTTGGGCGATGACGGAGTTAGCCAATCTGATGGTGTTTTTTAACCCGGAAGTGAAGAAAAAGTACGACAAGCTGTTTAAGAAAAGTCGTCTCCGAGCGAAAGCTATCCGATCATTGGCTGCCAAAATTGCACGATGCATCTGGCACATGCTAACCAAAGATGAGGATTTCGATATCCAAAGAGCTTTTACGTAACTGCTTCGACTCCAAGTCGGTAAGCCTCGGATGGGGGGATAGGTCTCCACTAAGAACCTGTTAAGCCCGATTAGGATACCAACTTGGAGTCCCCTAAATTTGACCAATTAACTCAACAGACTGACAAAAATTCGTTATGATGTGCTTTGGCCGATTCCTGAGCCTTCGACAGGGTGGGATGGAGTGAATAACTTCAAGCCCGAGACGCCTGATCTAAAACTTTTAGGACAGGAATCGGACCAGATTTTGGAGGTTTAGTTACGCCTAGATCCAGATGTGCGCCTGTCCAAGCACTGCTTAGGATGTTAGCGAACTCTTATCGATCAAAGCCTGCAGACGATTTTTCGGTCTCTAAGGAAAAAGGTCTCGACTGCTTCTTCTTTCTGTACAGCCAACGCTGTACCAGCTCTACTGTTTTTTTAATTTATCACTTGACAACTAAGGGCTATATGTGCCCGATACTCATATTGCAGCTAAGAATTGATGTAGCTTGATTCCAAAGGAT
>USIM01000046.1 GCA_900554675.1 uncultured Sutterella sp. | reverse complement strand
TGTCCATCTTTTTGAGCACTTTCGGAATTAAGCTATTTAAAAACACTTCCGAATAAATGCGATTAAAGCCTTGTTTGAGCAAATTGCTCCCCGCCACCAAATCCACGGGAGCGGCAATCGAAACGCCTGCCTCAAGCAACTCTTTTGCAACCTTAGGACGCTTGCCACACAAAAGACAGAGTTGGTTGCCTCCTAAAGAAACGCCCACTGCATAAAGCGGAGCTTCCGGATAGCGAGACTTCACTGTTCGCAAAATCCATTCCATCTCATCAATATCGCCTCCGTGATAGGTGCGAATTTGACGATTGATTTCGCCCGAGCAACTTCGAAAGTGGGCCACACAGCCTCGCCAACCGCGACGAATTGTCTCGTCCATCAAAGCCAAAGCGTAGTGGCTGTGAGAGCTTCCTTCCAATCCATGGAAATGGACCAAAACGGGCGTCTTAGGATCCGCGGGTTCAGGCGTTGCCCAATCCACATCAATAAAGTCATCATCGGGCGTATCCCAACGCTCACGACGGTATTGAACCTTCGGTGTTTTGCAAACCTTTGCTGAAAAAATGGTTTGCATATGAGCCCCGGCCATCCACCGAGGGGCTCGGTAGTCAGGAACTACAATAGGCATCAGTTATTCTCTACTTTAATAGTGGGCATCTTCAAAGACATGTCTTTTGCGGTCTTTGCAATCGCAGCGGCGGCCTTTAAAGCAATCTCACGGTAAACCTCAGCGGCGTAGCTATCGGGCGACGCCACAACGGTGGGAGCACCGGAATCGGCCTCTTCACGGATCTTGGAATCTAAGGGCAATTGGCCTAAAACATCCACGTGATACGTTTCGCTCATGCGCTTGGCACCACCTTCGCCAAAGATGTGTTCCATATGACCGCAATTTGGGCACTTAAACATCGACATGTTTTCAACGATGCCCAAAATCGGCACATTGACCTTTTGGAACATCTTTAAGCCCTTCTTGGCATCCAATAGTGCGATGTCTTGAGGCGTGGTAACCACAATAGCCCCCGTCACGGGCACCGTTTGAGAAAGCGTCAATTGAATGTCGCCGGTGCCCGGTGGCATATCAATAACCAAGTAATCCAACTCGTTCCAAGCCGTTTGCGTCAATAGCTGCGTTAAGGCTTGAGCCACTAAGGGGCCGCGCCAAATCATCGGTTCATCGGGGTCAATCAAAAAACCGATGGAATTAATTTGCAATCCCAAGGATTCGATCGGATTCATATTTTGACCGTCGTTGGTCATGGGACGACCGAAAGCCCCTAACATTAAGGGTTGAGACGGGCCGTAGATGTCCGCATCGAGCATCCCGACACGGGCGCCTTGCTCAGATAAGGCCAAAGCAACGTTAGCAGCCACCGTGCTTTTACCGACACCGCCCTTGCCGCTTGAGACAGCAATAATGTTTTTAACGTTGGGTAAAACTTTAAGTGTGCGTTGAACGGCGTGGGCCACAATCTTTTGTTCAACTGCCACTTCAACTTCAATGCCAGCTTGAGCAAAAGCTTTTTCGACATTAGTTTTAACTTCATCGATGTAACGTTTAGCGGGGTAACCCAACTGAATCGTTACCTTAGCGCCTGCCTCATCAATATTGACCATACGGGCTGCTACGTAATCGATGCCCATTAGCGGATCAATGACTGTTTTTAAAACGTTCTGAATTTGTTCTTTATTAATCACAACAAAAGTCCTCCAAAATAGTGTTACTAATTTTGCGATTTTTTCTCGACAGAAACAAGTGACGACAAAACCTCTTACAAAAAGCTCATTTTTTTCTATCCTATACATTAGCTATTAGAGAAAAAAGCTCTCCTGCCTTCGCTTTGCTAAAATATTGGGTTTGTTACTTAATTTCTTTTCGGAAAGTCCTATCATCATGCAAAAGCGACAAATTTTTATGACCACGGCGTTACCGTACGCCAATGGTGTGTTCCACATCGGTCACATCATGGAATACATTCAAGCGGATATCTGGGCACGCACGCAACGCATGTTCGGCAACACGGTTCACTTCTGCGGCGGTGACGACACCCACGGCGCTCCGATGATGATTGCTGCCGAAAAAGAAGGGATTACGCCCAAGGAATTGGTGGCTCGCATTGCCTCCGGTCGTAAGGCTTACCTCGACGGCTTCCACATCCACTTTGACCACTGGTACTCCACCGACAGCGAAGAAAACGTTCAATTGTCTCAAGACATCTACAAGCGTTTGTTGGCCAAGGGCTTGATTTACACGAAGGACATCGAACAATTCTATGACCCGGTTAAGGGCATGTTCTTGGCTGACCGCTTCATTAAGGGTACGTGCCCGAAGTGCGGAGCTGATGACCAATACGGTGACAACTGTGAAAAGTGTGGTGCCGTTTACGCTCCGACCGAATTGATCAACCCCTACTCTGCCTTGTCTGGCGCTAAGCCTGAATTGCGCACCTCGACGCACTACTTCTTTAAGTTGTCCGATCCGGCCTGTACGGAATTCTTGCGTGACTGGGTTCGCGGCCAAGGCAAGAGTGGCGCTGCCCGCGTTCAACCCGAAGTTCGTGCCAAGGACGAAGAGTGGCTCGAAGACGGCAAGATGGGCGACTGGGATATTTCCCGTGACGGCCCCTATTTCGGTATTCCGATTCCCGATGCTCCCAACAAGTTCTTCTATGTGTGGCTTGACGCTCCGGTCGGCTACTACGCCAGCTTGATGAACTATGCTCAAAAGCAAGGCTTTGACATCTGGGAATTCTTAAACGATGAAAAGACCGAACAAATTCACTTCATCGGTAAGGACATTATTTATTTCCACACGCTTTTCTGGCCGGTGATGTTGCACTTTGCAGGTCAACCCTACCTTGTGCCCGATAACGTTTTCGTTCACGGCTTTATGACCGTTGACGGTCGCAAGATGAGTAAGAGCCGCGGTACGGGTATCAGCCCCATGAAGTACCTCGAACTCGGCATGAACCCGGAATGGTTGCGTTACTACTTGGCTGCCAAGCTTGGCCCCACGTTAGATGACGTTGACTTCGGTAAGCAAGACTTCATCGCTCGTATTAACAGCGACTTGATCGGTAAGTATGTCAACATCGCTAGCCGTGCCGCCGGTTTCATCGTCAAGCGCTTTGACGGTCATGTGGCAGATGGCTTGGAAAATCATGAATTGGTGATTCGTTTGCGAGACAACGTCGCTAACGTAGCCAAGTTCTACAACGACCGTGAATACGGCAAGGCCATTCGCTTAGCTATGGAAATGGCTAACTACGTTAACGAATACGTTGACCGTGAAAAGCCCTGGGATTTGGCTAAGGATGAAACGCAAAAGGCCAAGTTGCACGAAGTCTGCTCCGTTGCCTTGGAAACGTTCCGTCTCTTGACGACGATGCTCAAGCCCGTATTGCCCGCAACCGCTGCTAATGTTGAAGCTTTCTTGGGTTGTGGCGAATTGACGTGGGATACGGCCGCTTGTGCTTTAACGAGCGCCAACACGATCATGCCTTATAAGCACTTGATGCAACGCGCAGACATCAAGCAATTGGATGCTTTGGTGCCGGGCGTTCCCGAAGTGCCCGCAACGCCCGCTCCCGGTGGTGAAGAAATTGCTCCGGAAGTGACGATTGATGACTTCAATAAGCTCGACCTTCGTATCGCCAAGATCGTGAAGTGCGAACACGTTGAAGGCTCCACGAAGCTTTTGCGCTTGACGGTGGACTTAGGCGAAGGCAAGACCCGTAATATCTTCTCCGGCATCAAGGCCTACTACGATCCGAAGGATCTTGAAGGCAAGTTGACGGTCGTGATTGCCAACCTTGCCCCGCGCAAGATGAAGTTTGGTGTGAGCGAAGGTATGCTTTTGTCGGCCTGCAACGCCGATGAAAAGACGGGTTTGTACATTCTTGAACCGCAAGAAGGTGCTACCCCCGGCATGCGTTTACATTAATTAGGACTTGCTTTAACTAGAAAAGTCTCTAAACTTACGGGCGTATCTAAAAACAGTTGGCTTCATGCCAACTGTTTTTACATTAATTCCAAAATTCTCTCTAATCTTTTCGAAAATAAAAATGAGTTTGGGTCAACGCTTAAAAAAGGTGATGGGAAATATCCCTCTTGAACCGTTCCACCCGGTCAGCCTTGATTTAATCGGACACTATAGTGCCCATCAATTAACACGCGACATCAGCTCCGGCTTAACTGTCGGTATGGTTGCTTTACCTTTGGCCATGGCCTTTGCCATCGCCTCTGGCGTCACCCCTGAAGCCGGTATTTATACCTCGATCATTGCCGGCTTTTTGATCGCCATTCTTGGTGGTTGCCGTGTGCAAATCGGCGGTCCCGCCGGTGCCTTCATCGTGATCATTTACGGCATTATTGCCAACTATGGCTTAGCCAACTTAATGATCGCCACCATCGGTAGCGGTATCCTCTTGCTACTTATGGGGCTATTGAAGGTCGGTAACCTCATTCGCTTTATCCCTGTATCGATCGTGATTGGTTTTACCAACGGTATTGCCGTCTTGATTGCCTTGTCTCAGGTCAAGGACTTCTTGGGGTTGAAGATTGAAAATATGCCGGCCGACTTCTTCGGTCAAATCAATGCCATCTGGGCCAATATCCACACGGTCAATTACTACGCTTTAGGCGTTGCATTGGTTTCATTTGCCATTGTGAAGTTCTGGCCCAAGGACACGTCCACCCACTCTGCTCAATGGTTGCGTTGGGTTGCCAAGATCCCGGGCACGGTCGTTGTGTTGGTGCTTTCCATGTTGGCAGTCACGACCTTTAACCTTCCGGTTGAAACGATCGGCAGTAAGTTCGGTGGCATTCCCCAAACGTTACCGGATTTGCAAATCCCCGCTTTTGACTGGGCAAACATCCGCCACTTGATCTCCCCGATGATCACGTTGGCCTTGTTGGGTGCTATTGAGTCCTTGTTGTGCGCTCGTGTGGCTGACACGTTAACGGACGATCGTCACAACCCGAACCAAGAATTGATGGGCCAAGGCATTGCTAACTTGGTGGTGCCTTTCTTTGGCGGTATTCCTGCCACGGGTACCATCGCCCGTACGGTTACGAACATTAAGAGTGGTGCTATCTCTCCGGTCTCAGGCGTCGTGCATGCCATCACCCTTTTGGTGATTGTTTTGGTTGCCGCTCCTTTGGCCAGCAACATTCCGTTGGCCGCCTTGTCTGCCATCTTGTTCTTTGTTGCCAGCAACATGGGCAACTGGGCTGAATTTAACCGCTTGCGTCAAATGACGATGAGCTACAAGGTTACGCTCTTGTTGACGTTCTTCTTGACGGTGATCTTTGACTTGACGGTGGCTGTGGAAGTGGGCTTGTTGACGTCTTGCTTGTTCTTCATCTATCGCATGAATACGTTGACGAAGGTGACACCCATCACGTTGTCCGTGGATACGCCCGAAGGCATCGAAGCTTGGCAATTGCAAGGTTCGCTCTTCTTTGGTTCTGTTTCCAAACTCAACACGGTCACGGATCCCAAGCGCATCACGGCTCACAATGCCAATAAGGTGGTGATCTTTGATTGCACGACGTTGATGAACATCGACAACTCTGCCATGGACATCATTCAAACGTATATCCGTGCGTTGAAGCGCCGTCACTTTGAATTGATTATTTGTGGTGCCACGGGTCACACGTTGCGTCAAATGCAACGCACCGGCATCGCTCAAACGTTGGGCAATAATATGACCAACGACATGATGGAAGCCGAACGTTTGGCACGTAAACTCCTTCAAAACATGAAGTAATTTCTACGTATTAGAAAAGGCATTGAGAACGAAACCTCAATGCCTTTTTTGTTGCTCTTAACTCAATAGCGTTAAAGTAGCGCAATCACTTGATCAATCGTTTCTTCGGTCGTCGCCCAACTCGTGCAAAAACGCACAGCCGTGTGATTATCATCCACAATGGCCCATTGCGTGAAAGCCACTTTCTTTGCAACTTCAGCCATTTGATCATTCGTTAAAATCACAAACTGTTGGTTGCTCGGACTTTCAGAATAGAATTGGTAACCCTTTTCCTTCAAAGCCTTCTTCAACTTCATGGCCATCGCAATGGCGTGGCGACTGATTTCCATATAAAGGTTATCGGTAAAGAGCGCATCAAATTGGATACCCAAAACACGGCCCTTAGCCAACACAGCCCCGCCTTGCTTCATGATCGTAAAGAAGTTCTTTGCCAATGCGGTATTGGAAAACACAACGGCTTCACCTAAAAGGGCGCCCACCTTCGTGCCACCAATATAAAAGACATCACACAAGCGAGCCATATCGGCCAACGTGACATCACTGCCTTCACTGGCTAAGGCATAACCCAAACGAGCGCCATCAACAAAGAGCGGCAATTGGTGCTTGCGGCAAACTTCAGAAATTGCCGTCAATTCTGCCAAAGAATAAACCGAACCCGTTTCCGTGGCTTGAGAGATGTAAACCAAAGCCGGCAACACGCCATGCATCCAGCTGGCATCTTTATAGTTGTTGACAATAAAGCGATCCAAATCTTCAGCGCGCATCTTGCCGTCATGAGGTTCAATGGCTAAAACCTTGTGACCACCCAACTCAATGGCACCAGCTTCGTGACCGTTAATATGACCCGTTCTAACAGCAACCACGCCTTCACAAGGACGAAGAATAGAACGAATCACGGTCGCATTGGTTTGCGTACCACCGACTAAAAAATGCCCTTCTGCGTTCGGCGCTTCGCAAGCCGCCTTAATCTTTTCTTTGGCACTAGCGCAATATTCATCCGTACCGTAACCAGACGTGCTTTCTAAATTGGTTTGCACCAACTTTTCCAAAATCTTCGGGTGACACCCTTCCTGATAGTCACAAGCCAAACGAATCATGTTGTTTTTACCTCAAAAAAATTGGGAGATGGTGTTCGATTTTATACCTCCCACTGAATTTTGGAATAAGTCAGTTACCTAACTCAGAGTAATTAATCTTGTCATCATATCTTCATAAAACTGTCATAAATCGGTCATTATTGATTCGTACACTCTCAGCCAAGAAAAATAGTCTTTCTAAAATCACGGAGTGATGATCAATGACTGATCTGTCAGTTAAGCCCAAAATGGAAGTGAAAAACTTCAATTTTTACTATGGGCAATTTCATGCGTTAAAGAATATCAACC
>USIM01000045.1 GCA_900554675.1 uncultured Sutterella sp. | reverse complement strand
GAAAATGCTCAATCGGATTTTGCGTGTTCAGTAGAGATGCCTGCGCAATGCGCTTCGATGACGCAAGTTCATGAAGGGTTATCACGCACCGACAAACGCAACGCCGCCTTCTCGAAGAACGACGGAGGAAAACCAAAGCGCACGTTTGGCGAAATTACTGAACGCATTGTTTTAACCATGGATAAGGAAGGTAGTTTCAAAGAAAAAGAACGCCCCGTCTCGCCCATGCAACCTCGTCGACAAAGAGAAGAAATTCTCACCGTTTGGATTGCCCCCTTTGTTGATGAAACTGGAGATCTTCATGATGAGCAACGCATCCATGTCACGGTCAAAGCTGCCTCTTGGAGTCCTGATTCGTTAATTGTTCCGAGAAACGATGACGCCAAAACCCTTCACCCTCTTGATGATCAACGATCTGTTCGTGAAGTTCGAGTGAGGTAATCAATGAAGGCTTTACTTCAGAAGTCCGCGCATTGGACGCGTCGCCTTCGACGACAGGCCCAACGGCAAATGCTCTCCCTTAAAGAACGGGCGAATGTGACGATTGAATCGACAACTATGAATGCTCGTGATCCCAAACGTGTCGTCATTGATCGTTTCGGCAGTCTTTTGCCTTTTGGGCTGGAGCTCGAAAAGGGAATCTTTACGATTCATGCGACAGATAGTGAATCTGTTGAAGCGTTAGGGTACGTATTGGAAATTGCGCCTCAAACGGGGGCAACGCCGGAACTTGCTCATCATCTTGAGAGCATTTTCAGTAGTGAATTGCCATCGGGCGCCGGGATTCAAGTCTCTCTTTTTGCGTCGCCTGCGATTGATTGGGCAACTCGCGCCTATTCGTGCAGTCGCACGCCCAGTTGCGTTGCGCAATACCCCGAACAAGCCTCTGTCTTAGAAGCCTTGGCGCTGGAGCGCACCCGTTATTTGCAAAACGGTACGTGCAAAGCGTTAACTGCCGGCAGTACTTTCCGTATACGACATTTCCGCGCTTGGGTATCGGTCGTGATTCCTACGAATCATTTGCGTGAAGACTTGTTCGTTCAAAAAGAAAAAGTCAAAACTCTGCGTGATCGTCATATTGCGGCTTTAAAGACTTTTCATCTCTATCAGCACACTTGGAGTCGTGATGATTTACTCGCAACCCTAAAGGTGCTCACTAACCCTCAAAAGAGTTTTTTAAAAGAGCAAGCGGAGGCACCAACGCTTTTCTCTGCAAACGCCGTTGATTGCATCGCTCATCAAGTGCTAGCCCGCGATACGCATATTCGTATTTCTGATGCAGGACTGACTTTTTCGACTCATCAGGCTAAGAGCAACT
Source organism: uncultured Sutterella sp. (assembly GCA_900554675.1). Classification (GTDB taxonomy): domain Bacteria; phylum Pseudomonadota; class Gammaproteobacteria; order Burkholderiales; family Burkholderiaceae_F; genus Aphodousia. Next base: position 5,938 of record USIM01000045.1, on the reverse strand, counting down.
CTTTGGAGAAGGCTGTTACCGCTATCGGTATGTCGGTTCAAGGCTATCCGTCAGACTACGCTTTACCGTTAGTTAAAGATTGGATCGGAAGCGATAAAGAAGATATTCCGTGTCCCTTTTTGATTACGACTGCGATTGCATTTCCGAACTACGAAAAAACAAAGTCTCATGCCAACCTGATGGCCGCTCGCAGTAAGCAAATTGCTTCAAGCGAAGTGGCGCATTACCTGCCGTCCTTAAAGAAACGTGCCCAAGACTATGAAATCGTGACAGAAGAATATGCAAAAAACGGTGCGCTTATTCAACTGACGCATCAAGTGCTTTTGTTTGCACCCCAAGGTGTTGAAACCCAAGCGGTCGAAGCGGTGCGTTCCGTTTTTAAAAGTGCTCACCTCGAAGTCTCGGAAGACGCTTGTATGCATTTACAAAGTTTCTTAACGAGTCTTCCGATGACATTGACGCCCTCCTTCGCAACGGACATCAAGATTGCTCGGCGCTTTAGCACGAAAACGCTCACCAATGTCTGCCATATGGTGCCGATTTTAGGTGAATTACGAGGCACGGGTGCGAGAGACGGCGATGAAAGCATTACTCCCCTTTTACTTTTAAACGGTCGTCATGGGCAGGTCACCCCCATTGATATCTTTGCCAATGTCGGGAACTTCAATGCCGTGATTGTGGGCTCTTCAGGGTCGGGTAAAAGTGCGCTCACCAACGACTTGATCACCGGTAACTTGGGCACCGGTGGCAAAACGTATGTGATTGACGTCGGTGGATCGTATAAAAAACTCGTTCATCTTTTAGAAGGTCAATGGATTGAGTACACAAAAGAGCATTACTTAGTCATCAATCCCTTTGAACTCATCCGTGACATTAAAGAAGACATGGGGTTTTTAATCCCTATTCTTGTAGAGATGGCCTCTCCCAATGAAGCACTCTCTGACTTTTTGTTAAGTGTTCTTCAAGCACATGCTTTGCACGTCTTAACGAAAGCGAAGGACGCAAATGTCACGCCAGAAATCACTGATTTAGTTAGAAGTTTGCGCCGTGGCATTGCCGATCCTGATGCCATCATTGAAGGGAAGGTTCTGACACCTGACAGCCGGATTTTGGATTTAGCGACGCAATTGGCACCCTACTCCCGTCATGGCATTTACGGTCATTACTTTTGTGGCAAAAGTACCGTGAACTTCACATCGAACTTCATGGTTTTAGAGCTTGAAGGGTTAAAGAACAGAAAGAGCCTGCAGAGCGTAATTTTGCTCTGCCTCATTTTCTTAATTACCCAAGACTTAACACAAGGCGATTTATCGCAACGCAAGATGGTTGTGATTGATGAGGCGTGGGACCTGTTATCGCACCGCCATGCAGCAAGCTTCATTGAAAACGGTTATCGCCGTGCGCGAAAACAAAACGCAGCGTTCATCACGATTACGCAATCTTTTGAAGATTATTACAAAAACGAAACAGCCAAAGCAACGCTTGCTAATGCTGACTTGCGCTTCATTTTGCGTCAAAAATCGGAATCGATTGCCTTTTTGGAAAAAGAGAAAAAAGTTGTCTTTTCCCCTTGGGAGATGCGTGCCATTAAATCCCTTCGCATGGAAGAAAACGCCTATGCGGAATGCCTCTTTATGAGTCCGACGACGCCTCCTGCGACTTTGCAAATCCGTTTTGATGATTTCTCACGCCTTTTGTACTCAACCAAAGCCACCGACATGGCACGAATTGAGCACGCCATGAAGCTGGGCATGACGTTAACGCAAGCCATTTTCTCTCTCATTCATAAACATTAAAAAGAATTACATGACCAACGAATTTCATCACCACCCTGATCACGATGGGTTTGCTATCGATAATGCCCTTCCCGTGGGCGAACACTGGTTTGAAGTGAAAAACCCCTTTGAAGACAAGATTCTCAAACACAAGGGACTCAAGCGTGACATGAAAACACCGGCTCAGAAAAACGCCGAACGTAGAGAAGTGCGCGCAGCTCAAAAGGCCTCCCCTTATGTTCAAGTGAGCCTCCAGCACGATCGCCATTATCAGAAAAAACTCAATGCTATTTTGAAAGGGTAAAAATCATGCATCGTCTTTCTTTAAATTTATCGGTAAAGACTCTGACCATCTTGAGTCTTTTAAGTGTCGCACTCAGTTTAGTGGCGTTGACACTTTGCCTTACCCATCGTTTTCAATCCCCGATGCCCGTCTTTGCCGTGGTGGATACGCAGTCCGTCATTGAAAGCCAGAAAGTGCTTTGGTTGCGAGAACTCAATAGCCTCGGTCAAACAAAAGAAGCTTATGCGTCTTTTTTACAAGAATCTCAGCGATTCCCTCAAAAAATGCAAGAAGCACTTCAAGTCTTAAGTCAGAAGCACAACGTCATTCTTCTAAATCAAGGTGTTTTAGCAACACAAAACACACAAGATTTAACGCCGGAACTCTTTGCACTTTTAGACATTGAACCACAAGCCGCAAGTACGGCCCGTGCGCTTTTGCAACGTCAGACTTTTGGTCTTTCCAAGTAATGATCATGAACCAATTACACTCAAACGCCCGTCAACTCGGGTGCGCCATGCTTTTCATTGGCCGTCGTTACGGCCTATGGATTGGTCTTTTCTTAAGCCTCATTTTTTGTCTGACGAGTCGCTATCAATTGGCACTTAACGTCACGTATAGCCTCCCTCAAACCCTATTTTTGATTGAGAAGAAAAATCACAACGTAACTCGCGGAGATTACATGGCATTTCGTTGGGTCAAGGGTGACCCCATTCCCAATGACATCGTTGTGATTAAAGAAGTGGTGGGTGTAGCGGGTGACAGCGTCGAGCACCGACAAAAGAAGGATGGGTTATGGGTCGAAATCAACGGTAAAGCGATTTCACTTATCAAACCCTTTGCTCGAAACGGCGCTGTACTTATTCCCGGTACCACGGGCGTGATTCCCGAAAAGCACTACTTTGTCCATGCACCGCACCCGGATAGCCTCGATAGCCGTTATGCCTTAACAGGTTTTGTGAGTCATGCCCAAATGGTGGGCCGAGCGATTCCCCTTTTCTGAAGAACACATGATGAAAAATTCTTTGTTCTTCGCTATTTATCGAATGATCTTTGTTGGATCGTTGGGGCTGACGGCACCTTCAGTGTGGGCTTTAAAGACATCATTAGGGCCCGTTTATCCTATTCATGAACCCAATCTTTTAGAAATGCTTCAAGTACACGCTCGTGAGTCTGAAAATGAAACTCGTAGGCGTCAACTTAAAGCGCTGGACCAAATGCAACGCTGGGCAACCAATCCCGCAGGAAAAGTATTTCCTGTCGCCACGAACGTTTCGCATGAATCACTTCCGATCTCAAGTCCCTTGGCGATGATTGACGACTCTTATCGTCGAGACTGGCTTTTTATTGATGCCAATGATCAAACGCAAGTTTTGCTCGCCAAACGCTTTCTAAAACTTTGCGATAACGCTGCTCACTGTCGAGTCATCTTAACCGCGGGCCCCTTGGGAAAAGTGCAAGAAGAACTTCAATCCCGTCTTTGGTTTGATCAAGGAGCAAGACTCTCCTCTCGATTAAAGATTGACGTGGTACCGACCCTTGTGACTTTTAAACGTGCATCAATTGAAAAGGTCTCAGCCCCTACAAAAACCTTTCCTTTAAAGCGTTTTTTAAAGGAACACTCAAAGTGAAAAAGTGGTTCTATTGCTTCTTCTTTTCCTTGGTGACATTGTCCTCAAATAGTGTTTTTGCTAACGGCACTTGCCAGGGACGCATCACGAATCCCGTCACGGATGTGTGTTGGGAATGCGTCTTTCCCATCACGCTTGGCAATAACGTGAGTCTTTCCAACGGGAAATTTCAGGATGCCAAAACTGATGCCGATCCCTTTTGCGCTTGCGAAGGGAAGGTTTCGATCACCATGGGACTTAATATCGGATTTTGGGAGCCGATCCGCACGATTGAAATTGTGCGTCGTCCCTTTTGCTTTCCTAGTTTGGGCGGTCTGCAATTAACCGATAGCCATTGGGCACCGGCGCACGGCAGAACGCCAAACGCTAAAGCACGAAGTCACCGCACAAGTTTTTACCAAGTGCATTGGTACCACACACCATGGCTCTATCTTCTAGAACTTTTATTAGATACACGTTGTTTGGAGCAGTCCCCTTGGGATTTGGCCTACATGACCGAGCTCGATCCCCTTTGGGATGATGCTTTAACAAGTTTTCTTTTAAGTCCTGACGTTGCACTTTTCGCCAATCCCGTGGCCGTGGGCGCTTGTGCCATGGATTGCGTTGCCGCCTCCACCCATCTTCCCATGAATTCTCTTTATTGGTGCGGTGGTTGCGCCGGCTCCATTTTCCCGTTAACCGGATGGGTTGCCAGTCACATCACGTCAGAACAAGCCTTCAGTCTTCTCATTCAGCGCTTCACGATGAAGATGCACCGTGAGGGACTTCTTTGGCGTCAATGGGGCAAGGATGGTCAATGCGCACCGCAATTGGAGTGGACCATGACAAAAGACGTCTATCGCACCCAAATGGTTTGGCCTTCTCGTCAAACGCAGGGCCGCTGTTGCCGACCTTTTGGAGAGGAAACCGCCACCTTTGCTTTAGGGGGTACTACTCCGTTGGTCACAGGTGAAGACGGAGCCTACCTCGTTTGGCGTCGAAAAGACTGTTGCCAAGGCATGAATCTCGGAGCTCAAAAATGAAGATCTGCTCTCTTTTAAAGACGAAATGTGTTTGTCTCATTTTGATGGGATTGGTCTCATCCGTTGTTTTTGCACAGATTCCCAATCAAGTACAGAAAAGTGAAAGAGATATCCGACGGAGCATTGAAAAAGCTCAAGTGATTTTACAAACGATGGAAGAAGCGAAAGAGTCAACGTCTATTGACCTTTTTGTGGCGATTTCAAAAAGCATGCCCCAAACCTCTTTACAGCGTTTGGCTCGAGATGCCGCCCAAGCTCAAGTTCCTTTGATCCTTCAAGGTGTGGGCACGAGACCAGAGAAAAACACCATGGGTAAAACCGTTCTTGAAACCTATGGACGACACTGGCTTGCTCGCCACATGGAAGATTGGGCATTTGTCACGCAAACAGGAGCCGTGCTTCAAATCGATCCAACTCGCTTTAAAGCGGCTGGGATTCTTGATGTCCCTCAAGTCATCGTGATGCGCCATTGTGAGAATCGTGGTCAATGTCAACAAAAACCCACATGGATTCTTCGTGCTCGAGGCGATGTCACGTTGGATTATGCGTTGGAATATTTGCTCGCAAACTTACCGAAGGAAGGTTTGTCGGAGAACGACACAGAAATTGTCAAAGCCAAACTTCAAAAGGCCTTAGCGCATTTACGAAAGGAAGAGGGTCAATGAAAATAGCACTCTTTCTTTTGATGACCGCCCCGATCGTAAGTTTTGCCATCACCGTTGAAGAAGCAGCTCAAGAAGCCTCTAAAGTGACAACACCATCCTATGGAGAGATGCTTACGCATGACAATCGCGTCAATACCCTTCCGACGGATGCACTGGGTGATACGGAAAGCCTTGAAAATCTCAAACGCGATGATGGTATGGGAGACATTTTTTCTCCGGCCACGAACAAAACGCAAAACTGCATGACGTTGGGGGACCCAGAGTGTTTGGCCATTCAAGTGGTCAAAGGCAATGCCAATCAAGTGCCCACCTTGGATGAGACAACCAAAAATGAAATTCACGAAGGATACAAAGACATTATTGATAACGCCAATGATTTAACCGAAGGTGGAAGCGATTTGGTGTCCTCTGAAATTCGTTGCGAAACGGTAACCACCGTCATTCCGGGGCGTGAGCAATTAGAAGTGTGTGATGAAGGACTTCTTTTTGAAAATGTTGCGTGCACGCAAGGCTGGGAAATGAGTAAGGAATTGAGAATTCTTTACCACTGCTCGACACTGCA
>USIM01000044.1 GCA_900554675.1 uncultured Sutterella sp. | reverse complement strand
TCCTGAAGACGATATTGCTTCTTTTAAAGAAACCGCACAAAGCGAAAACCGTGAAGGCTACAAAATCACCCTTCAAGTGCCCCATTACTTAGCCGTCTTGCAATACGCCCAAAATCGTCAACTTCGAGAAACGCTTTATCACGCTTATGTCACGCGCGCCTCTGAACTCGACTTTGATGGCAAATTTAATAATAACGACGTCATGACGAAGATTCTTCAACTTCGCAGTGAAGAAAGTCGTCTTTTGGGTTATCAAAACTACGGTGAAGTCTCGCTTGCGACCAAAATGGCACAGTCGCCCAAAGAAGTCGTGGATTTCTTATCCGACCTTGCCCGCCGCTCTTTACCGCAAGCACATGCGGATATGGATGAAGTGAAAGCTTTTGCTAAAGAAAAGCTTGGCATTGACGATCCTCAAAGCTGGGATTTGCCCTACGCCAGTGAAAAACTTCGTGAAGAACGCTACGCCTTCTCTGACCAAGAAGTAAAGCAATACTTCACGCTCCCCGCCGTCTTTAAAGGCCTCTTTGGTTTAGTGCATACCCTTTTCGGTATCCGCATTGAAGAAGATACGGCAAGTGTCTGGCACCCTGATGTGAAATTCTTCAAGATTGTGAATGCTCAAGGCGAAAAGATTGCTCAGTTCTACATGGACCTTTACGCTCGCCCGAGCAAACGTGGTGGCGCTTGGATGGACAATGACCGTACGCGCCATCGTGAAAAAGGTGTCCTTCAAACGCCGATCGCCTACCTTGTTTGCAACTTCGCCAAACCCGTAGGCGACAAACCCGCGCTTTTAACGCACGATGACGTTTTAACGCTTTTCCACGAATTCGGTCACGGCTTGCATCACATGCTCACGCGCATTGAAGATTCTGCCGCAAGCGGTATTAACGGTGTTGAATGGGATGCTGTTGAGTGCCCGAGTCAATTCATGGAAAACTTTGCTTGGGATTGGACGGTGCTTCAAAACTTAACCGCTCATGTCCAAACCGGTCGCCCCTTGCCTCGTGAACTCTATGACAAGATGATTGCAGCAAAGAATTTCCAAAGTGCCATGGCCATGGTACGTCAGTTGGAATTCGGCCTCTTTGACATGCTTTTGCATACCGAATTTGATGCACAAAAAGACAGTATTCAAGCCTTGCTCAAGCACGTTCGAGACAATGTCGCTGTCACCAAGCAACCCGAATACAACCGCTTCCCCAATTCCTTTAGCCATATCTTTGCTGGTGGCTACGCTGCCGGCTACTACAGCTACAAATGGGCAGAAGTGATGAGTGCCGATGCTTTCTCTTTATTTGAAGAAACCGGCGTACTTAATCCGCAATCGGGTAAAAAGTGGCTCGATGAAGTGCTCTCCGTTGGGAGCTCTCGTCCGGCCCTCGATTCCTTTGTAGCCTTCCGTGGTCGTGCTCCGCAAATTGATGCTCTTTTGCGTCATTCCGGCATTAAAGAAAATCGTTAACGTAAAATTGTCTTAATCAAAGGTCGCAAATCATTACTTCCCCTTAAACGAAAGAAGGCTACTGTGTTCTTCAGTAGCCTCTTGTAAGGGGATGCCTGATGGGCAAGTTAATACAAGTCGATCCATCAGGTCGCACGTTGATTCTGCAATTTACAAAAACATTTGTCAAATATAAGGTTGTACCCATCATGAAACTTGCCACTTGGAACGTGAACTCATTGAAAGTGCGTCTCCCGCACGTCATGCAATGGTTAAAAACCTCGCAAACGGACATTTTGTGTTTGCAAGAACTCAAAATCACCGATGATGTTTTCCCCGTTAATGAACTCGCCATGATGGGTTACGGCGCGATTTTTGCCGGTCAAAAAACGTATAACGGTGTTGCGATTCTCTATCGTCAAGATACTGTTGAAGCGCCCACCGACATTCAAATCAATCTTCCCGATTTCACCGACGAACAAAAGCGCCTTGTTGCCGGCACCTTTGAAACCAAAGCGGGAGCCATTCGTACGATTTGCGGTTATTTCCCCAATGGCGCTGAAGTCGGTTGCGACAAATACGCTTATAAACTTGCGTGGCTTGCCAAACTTCAATCGTTTGTTAAAGAGGAACTTGGCAAACACCCTCAACTGGCGCTTTTAGGTGACTACAACATCGCTCCTGACGATCGAGACGTCTGGAACCCCAAAGCTTGGGAAGGCAACATCTTAGTCTCTCCTGCCGAACGCGCCGCCTTTCAAGGTTTGCTTCAATTGGGTTTAAGTGACTCTTTCCGACTTTTTGATCAACCCGAAGGACTTTACTCTTGGTGGGACTATCGAATGTTAGGTTTCCAAAAGAATCACGGGATGCGCATTGACCATATTTTGGTGAGCGACGCTTTAAAGACAAAAGTGAAAAGTGCTCAAATCGACAAGGCGCCCCGTAAATGGGAAAAACCGAGTGATCACACGCCTTATCTCATTGAGCTCTAAACGTTTCCATTACAGGCGCTTTAAGCGGAATACTGCTCAAGCGCCTTTTTCGCTTCTGTTTCAATAAAGTCAAACACAACTTCATCGACTCGATCTGCATAACGCTTACGAAGATTTTTCGAAACGACACCATTTAAATCCAAACAACCGTTGATTAAGTGATGCAAAATGGTTTCTCTCACATCATAACGATCGTTCACTGCCCGACGAATAGCATCGAAACACATCAAATAATTCACTTCATGACGCAAGTGAGTATTTAGAGCTTCTTCTGCCATCTCAAGACCAAACTCAGCGCATTGCGTTGCATCCCAATAACGATAGATGGCGTCGCTACCGTTAAACCGGAAATCATCGTCATGACAGGCCTTCCCTTGCACTGACCACAAAGCTCGAGCTGGTTTAGAAAACGCTTGCAATGCAGCCAAATACTTTGCTTCTGATGCTTTGATCGTAAGAGAGATGGGCAAAAGTTGTCCTTTTTGCATTTGTCCTGATAAGCAAAGTTGTTGGTGGAAAAGAAAGCGTGAAAGTCGACCATTGCCATCCATGAAGGGGTGCAAGAACACAAAACCAAAAGACGTCACCGATGCTGCAATCACCGGATGGATTTGTTTGGGAAGTGTATTTGCCATTCGTAAAAATGCCACCATCAAGTCTTCCAAATCATCCGGACTTGGAGGAACATAAGAAACCCCCAACGCCCCCTTCTCACCATTAGTTAACCAATTCTGTATCTTGCGGTAAGAAGTCACGCTTTCGCCTCGCCCTCTCATCATTTGGTTATGCAGTTCATAGAAGTCTTGATCCGTTAATCTACCTGCCTTGTGCGAAAGCTCTAAAAGATGAATGACGCCCCTCAATTCATCGGCTTCTAACGTTTCGCCTTCAATGGCATAGTTACTTTCGGCTTCACTCGCATACGCCCATTGCATTGCCCGCTCTGAGGTATAGTCATCCAGATCACTTAAGTAAGCCGCAAAGCGCTTTAAATCCGAATCTTTAAGGTGAGCTTGTATTCTCTCAGTCTTTTCCACAACCGGACAATAAGCGAGACTGCCAAGACCATTGAAAATCACTCGCCACTTTTTGTTGCGTACGCCTTTTGTCGTCACGTAGCGTTTTTCATCAAAAAGCTTAACGTACCGGCTTGACGGCACTTCAACCTCTAGCGTTTTTTGATTGAAATACTCCCAAAGAAAACCGAGTTGTCGTTGATAGATTCCAGTGGGTTTCTTACGAAGCGCTGCGAGCACATCGTCTTTACGAATATAAGAAAGAGCAAGCGAGAGAATTTGAAGATTGATGCCTTCGTACTTTAAGGCAAAAAGAACATGAGAAACGTAGTCGTCTGACGATAAACGATAACGAGTCGGTACCCAAAACTGATTGTCTTTGTGCGTAATCTTTCGTACAGAGCTACTTAAACTTGCCATCACTTTCGGTTCAAAAACCGGCAAATTTAATGCTGACTTTAAAAAGCCGTACCCAATTTTTTTATCAATTTCCAAAAAACTCATAAAAAAAGTACACGACACCCCAAAAAAAGTATCAATTTCTCAAAATGGATTAGTTTTTTATGCAATTTCGCAAAAGTACTCGAATTTTTGCAGGATTTTCCCTTCACTCAACCCACAAAAATCAGTCAATTCTCACGGTGTTGTAGTGTTGATGGATGTTTTTAATCGCAATCACCAAGTCTCTCACCCCATAGCACGTCATAAAAAACGCGCTCACAGGAATCGCTGCATAACAAACCTTTACTTGCATCCAGGGAATCGATTGCATATAAGCTTGTGACTTAAAGACCCAAATCCAACCGTAGTAGCAAATGACAGCGTACGTAATGAGTTCAATCACGCACACAATGATACGTGCCACATGCCCCGTCATCCCCGTCATTCGTTCGGTTAAGACTTCCACCACAAAGTGATTGCGTGTGCGAACAAGTTCTTGCGCCCCTAAGAAAATCATCCAAACCAAAAAGAGCTGAATCCAATCGTCCGTCTGTGTGAAGTTATAGATGGGAACAAAACGCACAAAGACGTTAAGTAAAAACATCACCACAATGGCAGCAAGCGAAAAAACGCACAAGGCACGAGCGACTTTACTTACCAACGCATCCAATTTGAGTAACACGTTCATTTCCTCTTACCCCACAATGCCCGCCAAACTCAACGACAATTCCGGAATGAATGCCACCGCCAACGCCATCAAAATCATTAATGCCACGTACCCGAGACTGTCTTTGGCGATGTTCATCACCTTTTCACCTGTGATACTTGCCATCACATAAAGATTCAACCCCACAGGCGGCGTTAACACACCCACGGCCAGCGCAATGCACATCACTACACCCAACTGCACGATGTCGTAACCAAAACTCTTGGCAATCGGCACAAAGATGGGCACCGTGATCAACAAAATGGCCGTGCCTTCCATGAAGCACCCCATGATCACCAAAATACCGATGATGAGCATTAAAACCAGAGCCATGGAACTAAAGTTCGTCGTCATAAACGCAATGGCTTGTTGCGGAATGCGTGTGTACAAAAGAACGTATTGGAAAAAGCCAGCGGTGGCAATCACAAACATGACTTTTGAAGTCTGCTCAACCGTATCCCACAAAATTTGAGGAATATCTTTCCAACGAATCGTCTTAAAAACAAAAATCCCCAAAATGAACACATAAAAAGACGCAACCGCCGCCGCTTCCGTTGCGGTAAATAATCCCGCAAACATCCCGCCAATCACAATCACGGGTGTCAAAAGCGCCCAAATCGCATCTTTAAAAGCCTGCCAACGTTCTCCCCACGCTGAGCGTTCGGTCTTTGCGTACCCCCTGCGGTAGCAGATGTAAGAGGACCACATCATGAACATGACACCTAACAAAACGCCTGGCACGGCTCCTGCGGCAAATAACGCATTCACGCTCGTTTGCGTAAGCCCTGCGTACAAAATCAAGGTAATGCTCGGCGGAATGATCGGTCCCAAAGCGCCCCCTGCAGCAATCGTTGCACAGCTAAAAGAACGGCTGTAACCGGACTTGGTCATTTCAGCAATCGCAATCATGCCGATGCCTGCTGCGCATGCGGCGGCAGAGCCTGACATCGCGGCCATCACAATACAAGCTACAATCGCTGCATTGGACAACCCGCCCCAGCGGTGACCTAAACAAACGCGACCAAAGCCAAAAAGACTTTTTGAGATTCCCCCCACGGACATTAAGTTGCCCATGAGTAAGAAAAAAGGAATGGACATCAAAGTGATGCCCGAGACTTGGGAGAACATCCGTTGCGCGACAAGGAAAAGTCGTGCGGGATCGCCGCCTGCAAATAAAAAGGTGGCAATTGAGGCAAATCCCATCGTGACAGCAGTCGTTACCCCCAAAAGGAGCAATACCAATACCGCTGCAAAGATCATGAACATAATCATGAGAAGTGCCCCAATCCTTTTAAACTAACTTCAATTATCGTGCTTTATTCACAGCGTCCAACAATTCTTGCATGGCGTCAGCGCCCGCCAATTCCCCCACCTTCTTATAAGCAGGCTTCATCTTTTCAACGAAAGACGCACGGTCAGGATAGGTCACGTTCATGCCCTTGGCTTGAAGTTGCTTCACAACCTTGGCTTCACCATTTGAGATCAAATCACGCGTTAAGTTTTGAGCGTTAATGGCTTCTTCCTTCACGATCTTTTGATGCTCGGCGCTCATGCCGTCAAAGGTCGTTTTATTGACCAACAACACTTGGCAATCAAAGTAGTGATTGGTCATCGCTAATTGATCTTGCGTTTCAAATAAAGAGTCCGCCAAAATCGTAAAGACCGGATTTTCTTCACCAACGACAACGCCTTGCTTTAAAGACGTGTAGAGCTCAGAGTAAGCAATGCGTTGGGTATTGGCGCCCACGGCATCAAAAGCCGCCAATAAGCCCGTAGAAGGCGGAACACGGATCTTTAAACCCTTCAAGTCGTCTGCTTTATTAACCACAACACCCTTCGTGGTCGTTTGACGGAAACCGTAGTCAAACATGGATAAACCCAAAGCGTCGTGTTCTTTTAAAGCGTCATTCATCCAACCCATCACGAAACTGTCAATCGTCTTATGAGCGTGAGCGTAGTTTTCAAATAAGAACGGCGCCGTCATGGCGTTGAGCTTTTTCGAATACATGGCCATGTTGCCCAAAGACACCACGGCCATATCCAATGCGCCTAACGTGATTTGTTCGGCCAATGCCGGTTGATCGCCCAATTCACCGGAAGGATAGACTTCAACCTTAACTTGCCCCTTGGTACGCTTTTGCACATTTTCAGCAAAAAGTAATGCTGCTTGATGGTGAGCGTGTGAAGTAGCCGCCGTATGCGCTAAACGCAAAGTCGTATCAGCAGCAAAAGAGGACGTTGCAAAGGAGCAAACCGCAATTGCGCCCGCACAAAGCGCAGTCAGAACTTTTTTCATAGGAAAACTCTTAAAGAAAATGAATAAAACGCCCACAAAGGACGAATACAAGTCGAATTTTACCGTACTTAAGGAATGCACAAAGATTTCAGCATACTAGGATAATCCTTGACCGTTCCCCTCTATGACAAAAGAAATCAGAGTTTTGTAATGAATCGCTCTTCAAACATACTGATATCACGAGCGGAAAGATTGAGTTTCATTGCCTCTTTTTGCCAATCTTTCATTGCAGTGAGCACTTCATCAACAATCTCTTGCGCCTTAGACGCGGTGAGCATGTAATCGTCTGCCGCTTCTAACAATACATTTAAGTCAGCAGCGTTGGAGCTATCCGAAATTAACAAACTTTGCGATCGATTCATCGTGGGATTCATG
>USIM01000043.1 GCA_900554675.1 uncultured Sutterella sp. | reverse complement strand
AAGATATTGCTAAAATTCAAAAATTTTGCTGATAATTTTAGCGGAGCCTTTTATACAGATTATGCCTTTATTGCTGACAAGAAAAAAGTGTTTTTCTCCGGCACAGAATATGAAAGAACAGTTAATCGGAATGGTATCGGACAACATCTTGGATGTACACCGATAAATTTGGATTCTGACTGGGATAACTGTATTCGTAGAATGGAATTTTTCGATGTTGAGTATTTACCAGCTTGTGACGAAGCATTTTCAAAGAGTTATAAGTCAACAGTAAGTGTTGATTTTTCAAAAATTGCAGCATTTACTGAACTTCATATCGAACAGGGCCCCACACTCGATTCTCAAAGTAAAGCACGCGTTGGGATCGTTACAGGTATTCGTGGCAACTTGCGACATAAAACCTGTCGTTGCACGGGTGTAACTGCCCACTCTGGTGCAGTTGATAAGCAATATCGACATGATGCCGTTTTGGCAATGTCTGATTTGCTAATGAAAATGGAAAAACACTGGGCAGAATGGCTTGTCCGAGGTGAGGATTTGGTTTTCACGGTGGGTGTGTTCAATACGGCACCTTCTGCTGCAATTGCCATTATTCCTGGTGAAGTAACCTTTAGCGTGGATATGCGAAGTCTCTCAATGGACACATTGGATCGCTTCCATCAACTTTTGGTTGCAGAAGCCCAAGCCACTGGAGCCGATCGTGGTGTGACATTTGATTTTGATCGCACTTTAGTTTGTAAGGCGGCGGATGTTGATAAGGACTTATTTAATCATTTGAAGGAGTCCGCTCAACAAGCCAAGATTGATGTAATGGAAGTTCCGAGTGGAGCGGGACATGATGCCGCAGTTATGGCTGATATGGGCGTGCCAATTACAATGATTTTTGTTGCAAACCAAAACGGTTCACACAATTGGCGAGAAGAAATGAAGATTGATGACTTTATGCTCGCCAATGAAGTTCTGTTTAGATCTATTGTGACCTATGACAAGTTGTAGGTGCTAAAAAGGGAGTTAATAGCGTCATATGACATTTATTAGCTCCCTTTTTTTAATCTCTGGAGAGAATTTTAGAATCTAAAGTCGCGTTCACCGTCTTCAATACGTTGAAGTCGGATCACAGATGCATTACGAATCTTTTCATGCGGAATCTTCGGAATTTCTGCTTCAATCACGGCGCCTGCTGCTGCCTTGGTTTCCGGACGCGCATAGTCTTCCAAGTATTCCTTTAACGTCATAATGGCGTTGGCTTGGCAGTAGGTGGCAATTTCACCAGTCTTGGCCAATTCCATGAAGCGGTCACCCGTGCGGCCGGCGCGATAACAAGCCGTGCACCAGCTCGGTAAATAGCCGCCGTCGAGCAACCATTTCACCACTTCATCCAACGTACGACGGTCGCTCGTTTCAAATTGAGCGGAGTTGTCTTCTTTTTCTTCTTCGAGCACATAGCCGCCCACGCTCGTACGAGAGCCACCACTAATTTGAGACACACCCACTTCCAAGCACTTACCACGCACGCGAGCCGATTCGCGGGTGGAAATGATCATGCCGGTGTAGGGAACAGCCAAACGTATCAAAGCAACAATCTTTAAGAACAATTCGTCAGGGACGGCATTCGTAAACGTGGTCGGATCAATATCATCGGCCGGGCAAATACGCGGAACGCTGATCGTGTGAGGGCCCACACCCCAGGTGGCTTCCAAGTGTTCGGCGTGCATCAAAAGACCAACGAAGTCGTAACGGCAAAGCGTTAAACCAAAGAGAACGCCTAAACCCACGTCATCGATGCCGCCTTCCATGGCGCGGTCCATGGCTTCGGTGTGGTAAGCGTAATCACTCTTGGGGCCCTTCGGGTGAAGGAGTTTGTATTGTTCTTTGTGGTACGTTTCTTGGAAAAGTTGATACGTACCGATGCCGGCGTCGTGGAGCTTTTTATAGTTTTCGACGGTCGTAGCGGCAATGTTGATATTGACGCGACGGATGGCACCGTTTTTGTGCTTAATGGAGTAAATCGTATCGATGCATTCCAAGATGTATTCGATCGGGTTGTGACGCGGGTGTTCGCCGGCTTCTAACAAAAGGCGCTTGTGGCCCATGTCTTGAAGAGCAACCACTTCGTGACGAATTTGATCTTGGGTGAGTTTTTTGCGAACAATGTTTTTGTTCTTGGCGTGATACGGGCAGTACGTGCAGGTGTTGATACAGTGGTTAGACAAATACAACGGTGCAAACAACACGATACGGTTACCGTAGATATGTTCTTTAACCTTCTTGGCCGTCTCGAAAATCTTTTCATTAAGACTTTCATCCTCACAAGCTAACAAAACAGCTGCTTCGCGGTGGGTAAGACCTTTAAAAGCGGCGGCCTTCGCCAACAAGGCATCAATCATTTCATGATCGTTCTTGTGTTCTTGCGCATAGGCAAGTGTGGCTTCAATTTCTTCGTGAGCGATAAACTCTTCTGCGATTTTAGACTTCGGATTGTACATGTTAGATTTCTCCATGAATCATCAATTTCGGACTAGTTTACTGTCTTTTGTGGAGAAATAAAAGAGGGGTGATAGTAAAATTGCTAATTAAATCAATGAGTTTTACGATGGAGGTATTTTAAAACCCCCTAAAGGAGTATCACTCATTTTTTCTTTGATAAGTGTCAAAAAAAAGCTCCGGAAATTGCTTCCCGGAGCCTCTTAGAAAAAATCAAACTTTTACTACCAAACGATATTGAAGTAGTTTTGCGTGATGTGATAGTAAACAGGAGCAGCAAACATTAAGGGTGCCAAGCGCTCAAGCGTACCCCGTCCCAAGTATTTATCGCCGTCCATGAAGCGACTACCCAAGGAGCGCTTAATGGACGCAATCACAATGTCCCCCATGGCACCGCAAGCCACGATGGCAAAAGCCATGACCAAGGCTTGCCACGTTCTAAAGGGCGTCATCCAGAAAAGGGCGTAACCCAACAAGATGGCGATCAAGCCACCCACGGCAATGCCCTTCATGGTCTTGTGCGGATTGTCTCTCAAGGTCTTGCCACCAAAGTAAGAGCTGGCCATCACAACAAACAAATCACCGATAAAGACGATCAAGAGGAAAAAGAGCAACATCAAGGAAGCGTTGGAACCGAAACGAACAATTTCAAAGTTCATTAAGGCCGGTGCGTGGCTTACGCAGTACACACTTAACATCAAACCCCATTGGATCTTGGCAACGCGTTCCAAGAAGAGATCACTGTCATTTCCAATGGACATCAAAATCGGCAAAAGTAAGAACAGATACACCGGGATGAAGAGCGTAAAGAGCATGTATTGGTCCCAAGCAATCAAAATGTATTGCAAAGGAATCACGATGTAGAAAGACACCACCAATGCCCAATGGTCCGACTGTTTGGTCGGAGTAAGGGCCACAAATTCTCTAAACGTTAAAAAGGAGATGATGGCAAAAATCACCAATAGGAAATTCATGCCGCCCCAGAAGGCGATGGCGAAAAATAAAATCAACCACCAACCAGCACGGATACGTGCGTTTAAAACGCGAATGCGTTCAATTTGTTCAGCGCTCGTGGCTTTGCGAACAGCCCATTGGCCGTAACTCGTACCAAACGCAATCAACAATACCAAAACGAGAAGGACGAGTTGGTAGGTTTCAGAAAGAGTAATACCTAAACGCATCTTATTGCTCCGACAACTTAATGACAGCGTCGCGGGCGCGCGCTAAAAATTCTTCTTTCGGATCTTCCGCAGTGAAGGGCAAGGGGGCACCGAAGCGAACCGAACAGATCGTGGGTACAGGAATCAATGCGCCTTTGGGCATGGCACGGTGTAAGTTTTCGATGTAAACGGGAATAAGTTCAACATCAGGAAACTCTTTAGCCAAGCGCCAGATACCGGACTTAAATTCGCTGGGCGTAGCTTGAGGACGACGCGTACCTTCCGGGAAGATAATCATCGAAGAGCCTTCACGCAAGCATTCACGCAAAGGTTCCATCGGGTCACTGCCTTCGGCACGACGACGGTCAACCAACACCACGTTGAGTTCTTTAATGGCGATACGGCGACGAATGGCACCTTTGACCCAATAGTCCTTGGCAGCCACGGGGCGCGTATGGCAACGAATTTCAGGCGGAAGCGAAGACCAAAGCACAATCGTGTCTAAGTGACTCGTGTGATTGGCAAAGTAGATGCGCTGACGCTTAGAAGGCGCACAGCCCTTCCATTGGGGATAAGCCCCCATCAACAACTTGGTCAGCAACACAATGGGTGTAACGAGCTTAAACAAAATTTATCCTCATAAACGAGTGCTTCAAAAGTTCCAACTGTTATTCTAACGGTTGATAACTCATTCGGCGGGTGTAATTTCGGCCACTTTACTCTTAAGTGCCGGCAAAATGGCTCGGGTGTGGCGAATTCGACTTTCGTGAATTTCACCCAAAAGAACCCCTTCGCCTTGCGTGAGTTCAGCAACGGTTGTGCCCCAGGGGTCAATCAAAAGGGTATGCCCCCACGTTTGACGACCATTTTCATGACGCCCGCCTTGAGCGCACGCCAAAACGTAGCATTGGTTTTCAATAGCACGAGCACGAACCAACGTTTCCCAGTGAGCTCGTCCCGTAAAGGACGTAAAGCAAGCCGGAAGCGCAATAATGTCGGGGTTACCTAAAAGACGGAACAATTCAGGGAAACGCAAGTCAAAGCAAACGCCTAAACCCACTTTCCAAACACCTTCCCAACTGGCCATTTCAAAATTCTTGGCTTCGTGGCCAGCTTGCGTTGTGGCATTTTCATCGTAGCTTTCATTGTCTCGTTCAAATTTGAACAAGTGAATTTTGTCGTAGCGAGTAATCGTTTCGCCATCGGGACCGTAGACAATGCAAGCATCAATAAAGTGTTGGTCATCGTCACCTTTGAGCGCAATGGTCCCGGCAACTAACCAAATCTGTTGCTCTTTGGCCACGTTACTCATGGCTTCTTGAATCGGTCCGTGACCGGGAACTTCGGCAATAGCCAAAAGATTCTTGTCCTCTTTGGGCATGTAGGCAAAGTTTTCAGGCAGAACAATTAACTCTGCTCCGCTTTGTGCGGCAGATCGAATGAGACCGAGAGCGGTCTGGACATTTTGTTCAATGTTTGTTGAAGAGGCCATTTGGCAAGCTGCTATTCTCATTGTTCTTTACCTTTTCTAAGGGGCTTGAGCCGAAGCTGTGGTTTGTTTACCGTCCACCTTTTGAATAACGGGTTTATCAATTGTGCCCGTTACTTCATATTCAACACTAAATAATTGGGACAAAGGAGCTTGAAGCGCCAATTGTGCCAAGAAGCTACCTACGCCTAAAAGCGGATTGGCGACAGCTAAAGCAATCGAAGCACCGCTAAAGCTGATGTCCGGGATAACAGAAATTTTAACCTTTTGCGTCAAATTATTAAGGTCTAACCAGCCTTGACTCAAAATAGAGGCTTGCGGTCCTACGATTCTTAGCGTATCTGAGGTGGCTAAACCGTTATTAATATCGATGGTGCCATTGATCGTGTCAAAAACAAAACCTTGGCCCACCACATCTCGGAAGTCCAACGCAAAAAGACGAAGCAATTGTTGCAAACTCATCAAAGACATCAATCGACCGGCACCGGGCTCAACTTGTGTAATTTGGCCGGAAATGAGCTGTGTGGCGATTTGTCCGTTAAGCGTTTCGGTATTGAAATCCACCGGTGCCCCTTGCCATTGCAATTGAGCATTAATTTGACCGCTACCGTCTTTAATGGTTTTTTGATAGTGAGCACGATCCAGAAGCTCACCAACGTCGTTGATATCGAGCGTTGCATTAAGCGTTGTACGAGAGTCTTTCTTATTGCCAGAGTTCCACAAGCCATTTGCTGAAAGTTTCGCTTCTGGGGTTTGAAGTTCAAAGCGCTCCAATGCCCATGATTGCTCTGTACCAAAACCTTTATTTTGTGCCGACAGTGTCAAACGACCAAGATCGTAATCGATGTACTTTAATTGACCGATACTAAGCGTCAAGCTCGGCAACGATTCCGTGGCCTTTGGAACTAACTTTAAAGTACCGTCAACCAGTTTTTTCTGAGGAATGGTCAAGTAGTCGAACTGTGCGTTGACTTGATCGTGCTTACCTTGTACGCCAGGTGTCCACTTTAATTGCCCCTTAAACAGATTAGAGGCAAAGCTTGCGTTCCAAATGTCTTGACGGCTAGCGGCGGCATTGACATTAACCTTGCTGAAAATCATACCGTTGTAGTCCAAGTGGTTAACATTGGCAACGATACGATTCAGCGTCATGGTCTTTAAGTCAGCATTGGGGTCTGTTTCACGCTTTTGTGTAATGTGAGAAAGAATGGGACCCCATTCACTCCAAAGTAAATTCGGTGTGTTGATATAAAGGGATAAACCTGTTTGTGACGGAATGGTGTTAACGGGCGTATTGATCGCAAAGTAACCACGATCGGCTTTTAATCCACGCTCGGTGGAATCATAAAGAATATCCATCTTTAAGAGATGATCTTGCACACTTAATCGCATGCGATTGCTGCATTCTTTCGTATTGGTGCAAGGTGTCATCTCAAAAGTAAGAGGCCATGCATCGTCTTTTTGCTTATTCAGAGGTGCGGGGAGGTTTGTGTAAGCCCCTATTAAGGCGCTATTGACGTAAACGGAAACGCCCTTTTGGATATCGACGCGAACGCTGGCGTAGGCTTCACCTTCAATAAAGTCTAGAAGCGAAGTCGAAGCGGGGGAGTCAATGATTTTGGATACCATGGGAGCATCCACCACACCACTTGCGAGAATCGAAATTTTTCCGTCTTCAGCCGTATTGATTGAACCCGCGACCGACTTCCCATGAACTTCAGCCGTTAATTTAGGCGCCCAAACGCCCTTTTCGCTAAAGATGACCGACCCGTTGGCTTTATCCATAGGGGGCACTTTATCGAGGTGAACGAAATTGTTCTCAAGGTGAACTTCACCTTTAACTTCCGTTTTATGAGCCTCGGTAATCGGAATCATCAGTTCTAAATTCAATGCAGCATTGCCCTTGGATTGACTATTTTCTAATGCGTGGCCAATCATGCCTGAAATAGGGCTTTGATTGACATAGTCAGTCATAGCCGACAAGGCGCCTCTGGCGTGGCCCGTAATTAAAAGGGGAACACCGTGAGCGCCGTAAGACGGGATTTCAGCGGTGACATCATGAAGAAGCGCCCCTTCTTTGGTGCGAGCCTGACTGACATTGACAACCATTGAGTCGGCTTCAAAAGCAAGGGAACCTTGAATTTGACGAATTTGAGGCCATTCACCGGGGATCCATTGACCTTTTGCGTCTTTTTTCATCGAAGGCAAGTAGTCCAAGGTGACG
>USIM01000042.1 GCA_900554675.1 uncultured Sutterella sp. | reverse complement strand
CCCCAAGGAGACACCATCGGCTCTTAGAGAAGATTTCTAATTATTGCTTTTGCGTGCGTTGACGGACGGCTTCAAATAAGCAGATACCCGTGGCAACGGAGACGTTCAAACTTTCAACGGAACCCGTCAACGGAATCTTGGCTAAATCGTCACAGCGCTTGCGCGTCAGTTGACGAAGACCGGGGCCTTCGGCACCCATTACCCAAGCAAAGGCGCCCGTTTGATTAAAGTCGTAAATCAACTTCGTGGCTTCACCGGCTGCGCCCACCACCGTCACACCAGCATCACGCAATTCGACAATAGCAGCGGCCAAGTTCGTCACTTGAACCACCGGTACCGTTTCAGAGGCACCGGCAGCAGCCTTAGCGGCAGCAGGCGTCATGGAAGCGGAACGATCCTTCGGGATAATCACGGCGTGAACGCCCGCTGCATCGGCCGAGCGCAAGCAAGCACCGAAGTTACGCGGGTCGGTAATACCGTCCAAAATCAAGAACAAGGAGTCCGGACGAATCTCATCCATCAATTCGTCAAAGCTCATGCCCATGTCAAGTTCTTTGGCCATAGCCACAATGCCTTGGTGCGGAACGTCTTTACTGACCATACCGCTTAAACGTTCGTGAGAAGCGTGCATCACACGGATGCCGGCAGCGTCCAACTCTTCACGCATTTGCACCATACGCTTGTCGTGACGTGACGGATCCACATAAACCGTCAAAATGCTATCAGGGGCATTACGAAGACGGGCGCCCACGGCGTGAAAACCCGCCAAAACCATATTCTTAGCCATGTTTCAAACCTAACAAGTGAAACTGAAAAAAATTAAACCGATATTGTACCTTTATTTGACGAGTCGGAAGTCAATTCGACGACGATCTTCGTCAATTTCCATGACCTTCACCTTAACACGGTCACCCACGGCGAAGCGTTCACCAAAGTCTTGACCCACCAACGTGCCGTCAGCGGCGTAAATAAAGTAGTCATAGCCCAAATTCGAGATGTGGACAAAGCCTTCAACGAAAATTTCATCCAATTCCACATAGATCCCGAATTGGGTAACGGCAGTGATGCGCCCCTTATAGGTCTTATTACCCTTGGCGTTGGCCTTCATGTAGCGGCACTTTAACCATGCCATCACATCGCGGCTGGCTTCATCGGCACGACGCTCGCAAGCCGATGTAATCTTACCGAGACGAACCCAGTCGTCTTTGCCTTGAACAAACTTTGTATTGGCCGTAACCTTAGGCATTGCTTGAAGCGTACGCTCTAACCCTTGACCGCTGTAGCTCGTTAACACGGCACACGAGGCCTCATAGACTTCGGGTTGATAGTGACGACGTGACAAAATGGAGCGAATCGTACGGTGGACCAAAAGGTCTGGATAGCGACGGATGGGCGAAGTGAAGTGCGTATAGGCTTCATAGCCCAAACCGTAGTGACCGATATTGTCCGGTGCATAAACCGCACGTTGCATGGAACGCAACAAGAGCATTTGCACTTCATCAGCATAGGGGCGACCGGCAATTTGTTCAATCACCTCTTCATAGTCCGCCGCCGTCGGATGATCCCCGCCTCGCAATTGCAAACCGAAACCACTTAACATTTGGCGTAATTGCTTTAAGCGTTCAACTGACGGTGCATCATGCACGCGGTACAAACATAAACGATCGTGGCGAGCGATAAAGTCAGCGGCACACGTGTTGGCCGCTAACATGCACTCTTCAATCAAACGGTTGGCGTCGGTGAGTTCTCGTGCAACAATGGCCACCACTTCACCCATGTCATTAGTGAGCGCTTGAGATTCTCGCGTTGTGAAATCAATGGCACCGCGACGCTCACGGGCCTTACGTAAGACTTTGTAGAGGTCGTAGAGAGCATCCAATTGGGGCTTCATGTCAGAGGGGAGCTTTTGTTCATCCGTACTGCTACCAGACAAATAAGACCAAACGTCCGTATAGGTTAAGCGCGCATGAGACAAAATCAGCGCCGGGTAGAACTGATAAGCCGTGACCATTCCCAAAGGTGAAATGATCATGTCGCAGACCATCGTGCAACGCTCGACACCGGGATTTAAAGAACAAATACCGTTACTGAGCTTTTCCGGCAACATCGGAATGACCCGGCGCGGGAAATAAACAGAGGTGGAACGAAGCTGGGCGTCTTTATCCAAAGGCTGACCAGGCTTAACGTAGTGGCTGACGTCGGCAATGGCAACCAAGAGACGACAATCCCCGTTTTCCAACGGTTGAGCAAAGACCGCATCGTCAAAGTCTCGGGCATCCTCACCGTCAATCGTACAAAACGGCACATCACGCAAGTCCACACGACGGGCACGATCTTTGGCCATAACACGAGAGGGCAACTTTTCCGTCTCTTGAAGCGTCTCTGTACTGAATTCATGCGGAACGCCAAACTGACGGACGGCCAATTCAACTTCTAACTCTGCATCGTTATTGACAACCAACTCGTGTTGAATTTCAATCGACACCTTGGGGTTGTCATCACTGGGGTAGCCGACAATGCGAGCGACAACCTTCTTGTCAACCCAAGCATCAAGCTTTTCTTCTTTTTGCGTAAAGCCCACACTTAAGTAACTTAAACGCGGATCGAACTTTCTGAAGTGATAGCTCTTCGTACCGTTTCTTTTGACGGCACATTTGACTTCACCCACGATTTCCGTCACAGAGTGCTCAACCACCTCTTTAATAATGGCTGTTGAATTCATGGGGCCGTAGCCGAAATTGACCTTGTCTCCGGGCAAATACTGGCGAGCTTTGTCTTCAATGATCGGAATCTTTTGACCGGTTTCATCGTCGACCACGAAGGGATAGTTTTGTGCGTAGCAAAGCACCACGCCGGTTCTGACTTTGGCGCTCGGATGGCTGAAGGTATTGTTTTGTGCGTTATAGGAAATGCGGGAGTCATCCATCAATCGCATCAAAACGGCATTAAACATCTTGTCGTTGAGCTTTCTGTAGTCTTGTTGGAGCAAAACGTACAATTCACCTGGATCAAGCTCTGTGGCACTCGACAATAAAATAGCCACCGCTTTTTGGGTGAGCTCCTGTTCGACATAACTCTTGACTCGACCGGCCGACTTTGCTGGTTTACGCGTGGTGTTTCGCTTCGTCTTTACAATTTTAGGACGAGGCATTTTTTTCAAATTCGTCAAAATTTTCTCTCTTACTGATATAATGACCACCTTGTTTCTCAAAAGTGTTCATCACTTTTGATGGGCCCAGGTGGCGAAATTGGTAGACGCACCAGCTTCAGGTGCTGGCGTTGTAAAAGACGTATCGGTTCGAGTCCGATCCTGGGCACCACTTCTCTTCTTTTTCTAACTTAATTCCTCAGAAAAGCAGCTTGTCCACGAGAGCTAGAGTCTCGTCTTTCATGCGTCTTCGTGCAAATCGCATACAGGTTAGATGGTAACACGGAAAAGACATTCTCATTGGATTTTTTCAATGTTTTGAGCATTTTTGCAAGCGAATTTGTAACGGACTATATGCGAGTTTAGATCGTAACTTCCCCAGCTTTCGCATGTCCACGACCAGTCCCCTTTTTTGGGTACCATCTTTCGCCTTATCCTCGAAAAAGTGTGAAATTTGCCCCTAGCGAAATCTACGTGCAAACCCTTAAACTATCCCTTCAATAGTTGTCAACCCAAATTACAACGTTTGGATACGTCTCTACCTTTTTATTCACCCGACGATGAGTGAAAGCATTAACGATCTGTTGAGTCTATTGAAGTAACCGCTGTTTTAACACAAAAAGTCCTGTTTCAAACACCAGAGGCAGAACTTTTTTGTTTTGGGAAATTAATCATTTTGTCTTTTTGTGCCCAAGCACGAATTGCTTCTGTCACTACATCTAAGTCGCCAGAGTCTTTGTAATAGCGATCGATTTCGCAAAGCGCTTTTAAGATTTCAAAATCGTGCGGTGCACCACCCAACATTTTATTTGCCACTTCCAGCGCTTCTTCAAGACTCTCCCCTGCCCTGAGTTTTCTGAGGATGTCATCAAAAAGAGGCTTTTGATCAGATTGCGTAATCTGGATCAGACGCTCGGCAAGTGTTGTAGGAGCGAACATCTTCGCTGTGTTCATAGAAGGATTGAATTTAAAACTCTTGCCACCAAAATTAATGAGCGCTGCTTGCAAAAAGCTCTTTTGACCTCTGGGAGGCACCTTTCCCAAGGAAGCTACTTCTAAGACAACGTTCCAAAACTTCCAAGCCTCATCATCGAGTTCGCCGGCATCTTCACTCTTCAACACTTCAACTAAAAAGTTTCGATCAAAGTAATGCAACACCCGTACCACGTCCTCGCTTTTGCCTTTGTTCATGACAACGGCCAACACTTCATTGGGGTTTTTAACGCAGTCTTGCGGACTTCGCCACCAAAGATAGCGAGCCAATTGCATCACAAAGTGTTTTTGAAAAGGTTTAAGTTCTTGAGCCATGGTGATTAATACAAATGGTTAACAATGATATTGTGCCACTTTATCGCTAATACTAAGTTACACGGAGGAGTTAAAGGATTAGAATAGCGCCGTCACTCTCCAACTCTCCTTTTTACTGAGCACATAAAAATGATGAAACAATCGTTATGGGCCTTGGGGGCAGCGGCACTTTTTTCAATGATGGCCGTTTTCGTCAAGCTCTGCAGCGGTCACTTCGGCACCTTTGAATTGGTGTTTTACCGCTCCTTGGTCGGTGTTATCACGATTTTAATCTTTGTCCGCAGTCACGGTTTAAGTCTCAAGACCGAGCATTTAGGCGGACACATCATCCGCTCTGTTTTAGGGACTTCAACGGTTGTCCTTTGGTTTTTCACGATCGGTGAAATGCCCTTAGGCACCAATATGACACTTATCTACACAACCCCCCTTTTCATGGCCGCCAACTTCATCATCTTGGCGTGGTTACGTAAAGAATCTGCGCCCTGGGGCATTATTTTGGCCATTTTCTTCGGGTTCACCGGCGTGACCACCGTTTTACAACCCTCCTTTGAAGCCGGTTACCTCATCCCAGCCATGATTTGTTTGTTGGTAGCCTTCATTGACTTGATCGTTTACTGGCAAATCAAGGAATTGGGCAATTTAAAGGAACCTTCCTGGCGTATCGTGTTTTACTTCACGAGTTTCGGTACGCTCGCAGGACTCTTGGGCGCTTTTCTCTTTCAAGGCGGCATGCACATGCCCACACTTGAATCCGGCGCCTACCTTGTCGGCATGGGCATTTGCGCCACACTTGCTCAAATCTGTACGACGCGCTCTTACGCCTACGGCAATATGCTCTTGAGTTCTTGCTTGGGCTTTTCTGCCATTCCGTTCTCGGCTTGCATGAGCTTCATCTTCTTTGCCGAATACATCACATGGAACGGTTTAATCGGTATGATTATGATTGTGATTGCAGGCATTTTCGCAACGATTTACACTAAGAAAACCGAAGCGCAAGCCAAGGCTAAAGAAGCTAACGCTAACGCCTAATACATTTTAGATTAAACATAGAAAGGACCATCATCATGGCTGATAAGAAAGAAACGGCACAAGCCGAAGAGCAAAACAACGTTTGGGTTTGTGACAACATTGCCGTGACGCACTGTGATGTCAATGACAAGGGTATTGTCTACACCGTTACTTGGGTCGACTTCATGGGCTTGCAACGCTCTGCCAAATTTAACCGCGAAGATTGCTTCTTTGACTTTGCCTCCGTTTTGAAGACGTTGGTCAAGGGCGGCTATCGCTACAACACGATGTTGCCGCAAGCCGCTGCCGTCGTTCAACAACGCTTAACGGCTTTCCGTCCGTCTCAAGAAAGCGTTCAAAAGGCATTGGATTCCATGAAGAAATAATCTTCATTGAAGATTTTGCTTAAAAGAGCTCGAATTTCGGGCTCTTTTTTGTTGCCCCAACATTAATTAAGTCCGTGTTTTGAAGCCCAAAACTGATAAAATGCCATCATTATTTTCTATCAATGAAACGGGATTGCCAAATGATTACCGATCACGAAGTCCAACAATGTCGCCTTCAAACCATCCGTGACGTGGTTCGCTACGCCATGACGCAGTTTGAAACCCATAAGATTTTCTACGGTCACGGCTGTGCCAATGCTTATGAAGAAGCCTACTTCCTGGTGGCTCGCACGTTAAAGCTCGGCTTTGAAGATTTGGATCGTTTCTGGGATGCCCGTGTCTCTAACGCCGAATTAAAGCTTTTGTTGGAACGCATCCATTTGCGTGCCGTTGAAAAGCTTCCGATGCCCTACATTTTGAAAGAGTCCTGGTTGGTTGATCACCAATTCTATTGCGATGAGCGTGTTTTGATTCCTCGCTCCTATATCGCAGAACTCTTAAAAGATGAATTGGCCCCCTGGGTTCCTAATGCCGAACGCGTTACGCGCGTATTGGACCTCTGCACGGGCTCAGCTTGTTTGGGCATTTTGGCCGCTGAAGCCTTCCCCAATGCCAAGATCGATTGCGTTGATATCAGTAAAGACGCATTAGAAGTGGGCAAAATCAACGTTGCCGAATATGGCTTAGAAGACCGCATCGAATTGATTGAAAGCGATCTCTTTAATGCAATCCCCGACCGTCAATACGATGTGATTATTTCTAATCCCCCGTATGTGACGACCGAGGCCATGAATAACCTTCCGGGTGAATACCAACATGAACCCCCAAGGGTGTTTTAGTGGTTGAAGTGGGTGACGGTCGTGCCGCTTGTGAAGAAGCCTATCCGCGCTTACCCTTTACGTGGTTAGCCACGGAAGCTGAAGAAGAGATGGTGTTCCTCTTACGTAAAGAAGAGTTGCCTTAATGCTTCGTCTGCAAGATATTAGTTTAATGCGTGGCGTTCGGGTCTTGTACTCGAACGCTACGCTTTTAGCGAACCCCGGAGAGCGTGTCGGACTTGTGGGCAACAACGGTTGTGGCAAGTCCTCTCTTTTGGCGGCCATTTTGGGCGATGCCCCGATTGAATCGGGCGATATTGAAGCCCCTGAACAACATTTAATCGGTCACGTAGCCCAAGACATCGACAACATTGATGAAGTTGCCATTGATTGGGTTATCGCCGGTCATGGCCCCTTAATTGAAGCGCGTAAAGACTTAGCCAACGCTCAAACCGACATGGAGTTAGCGCAAGCGCATGCTACTTTGGCAGAACTCAATGAAGGTGCCATCGAAGCCCAAGCTAAAATCATTTTGCACGGTCTGGGCTTTACCGAAGCCGCAACGTCCCAACGCGTTAAAGACTTCTCCGGCGGTTGGCGCAACCGTTTGGCGTTGGCACGCGCACTGATGTGTCCGGCCCAATTATTGCTTCTTGACGAACCCACGAACCATTTGGACATGGATAGTGTCATTTGGCTTGAAGCGTGGCTTAAACGTCAACAGGCTACAACCATCATCATTAGCCACGACCGTGAATTCTTAGACCGAAGTGTGAACACCATTT
>USIM01000041.1 GCA_900554675.1 uncultured Sutterella sp. | reverse complement strand
GCCGTCTTCAAATTGCTGCCACTTGGTTGGCCGCCGGTCTCGATCCCAAGCGTGTCATTTTTTATCGCCAAAGCGATATTCCTGAAATTCCTGCCTTAAGCTGGATGTTGACGTGCGCTACAGCCAAGGGGCAAATGAATCGCGCTCATGCCTATAAAGCCGCATTGGATGCCAATGTCGGTAATGATGAAGATCCTGATGCCGGCATTTCGATGGGCCTTTACAGCTACCCGATTTTGATGGCTGCTGACATTTTGATGTTTAACGCCCATAAAGTCCCGGTGGGCAAAGACCAAATTCAACACATTGAAATGGCTCGCGATGTGGCGACGCGCTTTAATCACTTGTATGCCACGGAAGACAAGCCCTTCTTTACGCTTCCTGAAGCCATTGTGGATACGGTTCACGAGGTCTTGCCTGGCTTAGATGGCCGCAAGATGAGTAAGAGCTACAACAATGTCATTCCGCTTTTTGAGGGTGGCGCTAAGGCCATTAGCGACGCTATCGCTCAAATTAAGACGGATAGCCGTTTACCGGGCGAAGCCAAGGATCCTGATTCCACGTCCTTGACGCCCATCTATGAAGCTTTCTCCACGCCCGAAGAATACGCAGACTTCCGCCGTCGTTTGGAAGAAGGTTTAGGCTGGGGTGAAGCCAAGAAAGAGCTCTTTGAAAAAATTGAGAGTGAAATTGGACCGATGCGTCAAAAGTATGAAGAGTTAATGGCTCAACCCGAACGCATTGAAGAAATTTTATTGGAAGGTGCTGAGAAGGCTCGTCAAATCTCCGCTCCGTTCCTTGCTCAATTGAAAAAGGCGGTTGGTCTTCGCAACTTTGCCACTTTCGGTCAAAACGGCCGTACGGAAACGAAAAAGCAAAAGGCAAGTCTCCCTGTCTTTAAGCAATATCGTGAGGCTGATGGTCAGTTTTACTTCAAACTCACCCGTGCTTCGGGTGAATTGTTGTTGCAAAGTGCCGCTTTTGCTTCCGGCCGCGATGCCGGTATGGCCGTTGGTGCCTTAAAGACTCATGGTTTAAATGCGTCTGAAGACATTATTCGCATCGTCGAAAACGAAAATGAACTTCAAGCCAAAACCGTCTTGATGGCCCCGGGTGTAACTCGAAGTGACTTGCAAGAAGCCTTCAACCTTTTGCGCCAAGCCGCAGAAGAAAAAAATAAATAACTTTGAGCTCAGGAGTGACTTATCCTCCTGACTTGTATTCTCAAGGAGCGCTGCGCGAGAGTTAACTCCCAGGCTTGAGACGAAACAATAACTGCGCTCGCTTTTTGAAAATTTTCTTTTTTAGGAGTCTCATTCATGAGCCAAAATTACGTGATTGCTGACATCGGTTTAGCTAACTGGGGTCGCAAGGAAATCAAAATCGCCGAAACGGAAATGCCCGGTTTGATGGCCATCCGCGAAGAATATGCCCAGCAACAACCGTTGAAGGGTGCCCGCATTGCCGGCTCTTTGCACATGACGATTCAAACAGCTGTTTTGATTGAAACGTTGGTGGCATTGGGCGCTGAAGTGCGTTGGGCGAGCTGCAACATTTTCTCTACCCAAGATCACGCCGCTGCCGCAATTGCCGCAGAAAACATCCCTGTTTTTGCTGTTAAGGGCGAAAGCGTCGAAGACTACTGGGAATACACGCACCGTATTCTTGACTGGGGTGACGACACCTATGCCAACATGATTTTGGACGATGGCGGTGATGCAACGTTACTTTTGCATTTGGGCGTTCAAGCTGAAAAAGACCGCTCCGTTATCGCCGAGGCTCATAACGAAGAAGAAAAGATGCTCCATGCCGCCATTGCTAAGCACTTGGACATCGATCCCCAATGGTACTCCAAGCGTATCGTCCACATTAAGGGCGTGAGCGAAGAAACCACCACGGGTGTTCACCGTCTTTATCAAATGGCTGCTAAGGGCGCTTTGAAGTTCCCGGCCATGAACGTTAATGACTCCGTGACAAAGTCCAAGTTCGATAACCTCTACGGTTGCCGTGAATCTTTGGTTGACGGTATCAAGCGCGCTACCGACGTTATGATCGCCGGTAAGGTGGCTGTTGTTGTGGGTTACGGTGACGTGGGTAAGGGTTGCGCTCAAGCGCTTCGCGCATTGGCTGCTCAAGTTTGGGTGGTTGAAGTTGACCCGATCTGCGCTTTGCAAGCTGCCATGGAAGGCTATCGCGTTGTGACGATGGATTGGGCTTGCGACAAGGCCAATATCTTTGTGACGGCCACGGGTAACGTCAACGTTATCACGCACGACCATATGGTTCGTATGCAAAACGAAGCCATCGTTTGCAACATCGGTCACTTCGATAGCGAAATCGACGTTGCCAGCATGCGTCAATACCAATGGGAAAACATTAAGCCCCAAGTCGACCATATCGAATTGCCCTCCGGTAACAAGATTATTTTGTTGGCTGAAGGCCGTTTGGTTAACCTTGGTTGTGCCACGGGCCACCCGAGCTATGTGATGTCTAGCTCTTTTGCTAACCAAACGTTGGCTCAAATCGAACTCTTCACCAACACGGATAAGTACCCGGTCGGCGTTTACGTTTTGCCGAAGATTCTTGACGAAAAGGTTGCTCGTTTGCAATTAAAGAGCTTTAACGCTCAATTGTCTGAATTGACGCAAGAACAAGCTGACTACATCGGCGTTCCGAAGGAAGGCCCCTATAAGAGCGACGCCTATCGTTATTAATTTCAACGTTAAGTCGTGATAAAAGACGCTATCTGAGATGCTTGGATAGCGCCTTTTTAATTTTTGCCAATATATGACCACCAACACTGTTAATACCAATACGTTATCGATTTTTAAACTCTCCATGCCCATGTTAATGAGCATGGTCTTGGAGCAAATTATCGGTTTAACCGACGTGATCTTTTTGGGTCGCGTGAGCGAAGTTAGTGTCGGTGCTGCGGCCATCGGGGGGATTGGCTTTTTCGTTTTCACCATGATTGCGATGGGGTACGGCATTGCTGCTCAGTCGCAAATGGGGATTGCTAACGGCAGTAAAGACTACTCGCTCATCGGAAAGATTTTTGTACAAAGTCTTTACTTCTTTACGGCATTTCTTGTCTTATTGGCCGTCGTTTTACCTTTCGTTATTCCGTATTTATTTGAAATTGGCATCCAATCGCCCAATGTTCGCTCGGAAGCCTACAGTTACTTTGTTTGGAGAATGGTTGGTATCGGTTTTGCGTTCATCTGCATTGCATTCCGAGGCTTTTTCATGGCCATTTTGCAACCGGCCGTTTTGACTTATTCAAGCTTTGTCATGGTGGCAAGTAACTGCGTTTTAAATTACCTCCTTATTTTTGGCATCGGCCCCTTCCCCGCTCTTGGTATTGCTGGAGCTGCCATTGCTTCGACCTTGGCAGAATTTTTAGCTGTCATCTTTTTCGTTGCCTACGCCCTCTACAAAAAGTGCCACCAAAAATACGGACTGTTTCACTGCGCCAAACCCGATAAAGAACTTCAGATTCTTCTTTTCAAACTCGGTCGCTACATGATGATGCAAGAAACCGTCCTAATGACGAGTTGGTTGCTCTTTTTCGTCTGGGTTGAGCACATGGGTGAGCGCGCATTAGCCGTCAGCAATATCGTCCGATCAGTCAGTAATCTCATGTTCATTATCGTTCATGCCTTTGGTTCGACCTGTGGCTCGATTGGTGCCAATTTGCTCGGTGAAAATCGAGCGACTGAAGTGGATTCGATGATGAAGCGCGGGTTAAAACTCTCCTTCGTCATTACGATTCCGTTAGCCTTCTTGATTGCGGTGTATCCGGAACCTTTACTGGTTTTGTTTACCGATATCCCGTCATTGAGAATGGATAGCGTCGACTCATTGCGTGTGATGCTTTCGGCGTACTTACTTTGCGTGCCGGCTTATCACTACTTTTTAGCGTTTGGTTTCTTAGGAGCCACTCGCGAATCGATGATTATTTCTTTTATTTCGATTTTCGCCTATACCACCTACTGCGACTTGATAACCAATTGGGCCGAACAGGTGGCTACTGTTTGGACGGCCGATTGGTTCTACTATGTCATTACGTCAATCTGCGTGCTCTACTTCTGGAAACGTCTGAGCTGGCGAAGCATTTACATCAAAAAAGCCTGATCGAATTTTCTGTCACAACTGCGTTGAGAGCCCTATCATGGGTCTGCCTTGGTAGGGTCTCAACAAAAAATGCCTGAGCAACCACTCCCAAAGTAAAAACTGTGGGATGCGTGGTCAGATACCGATCGTACCACCCTTGGCCATAGCCCAACCGATACCCATCTGCATCCATTGCCAAACACGGAACTAACAAAAGATCCGGCACCACACTCACCCCTGTATTGGGCCCCGGAACCCCTGTCTCGTCTTTTACCAAAATGTCTCCCTTGGCAAAGGGGTAAAAATTCATTTCACCGCCTTGGACACTGGGCAAATACCATTGAAAATCGTCAGGCAACAGTTCGATCATCGGGGTTAGATCAATCTCATGGCGAATGGGCCAATACAGACCAATGGACTTGAAATTCGATTCCAGAAGATAGGCCTTTAAGTGGGCATGAATGGCTTTCAAAAGCGCATTTGTGTGCACTTTTGAACGTTTTAACAAAATTTTCTGCCGTAATTGTGATTTTTCCATCAAATTTCGATTAGAGTAGTGGGATGTCATTGAGTCTAACGCCTTTTTTCTTCAAACGTATCGTTGCGCCATTGCTGTTGATCAGTTTTGGCTCTGGTGTTTTGGCCACTCAAACTTCCGTTCCCCTGGGTTCAAGTGGACCGACCTCCATTGAGTCTCCCGAAAATACACAAAACGAAAGTGAACAAACCGAGATTGCGTTAGAAAAAGCTGCGAAGCAAGAACAATTTTTAATGCTTCAAAAAGCGTTTGAAGAACAACGTTTTGCCAGTCTTTCACCAGAACAAACCTTACTGAATAACTTTGTTCTTGATGGTTACGTTAAAGCTTGGTCCATTTTGACACGTTCAAAATTAGCGAAAATTGATCCGACATTGGAAAAGGAGGCGCAAGACTTCTTAGCCAAGAATCAAAATCAATACGTTGCCGAGCGTTTTCAAACCGACTGGCTCAAAGCTATCGCCCCTTTATTGCATGAGCAAAAACGTTGGGGAGAATTCGAGTATCTACGAGATCAACTTGCATGGAATCGTGATGAGCCTGAGTTTGATTGTTGGTCGCTTTATCACGACCTAGACCAAACACCGACAAATAACCACGCTCGTTTGCAAAAAATCGAAAGACAAACCCTCGAAACGCTTAAAAGCGCTCGTCATGCACGACTCGAAGTCTGTCAAAAACTCTCACGTTTGATGATTGAAAAGATCCCCTCGAGCGCATTTGCTCGCATGGTGGTTTTAATTCAACAAGGGCGAGTAAAAGAAGCTCAAACTTATATTGATTTCTTAATTGAAAAACGTCGACTTCCTAAAAACGCAAAGGAAGCGCTCAGTAACGCACCACGATGGTACAAAAAGAACGTCCGTTCTCTTCATCGACAAGACAAGTACGTTGCATTGATTGCCGCCTATCAGCTCTCTCGTAGTGACTATCCGAAAGCTGTAAAAATTGCAGAAAAACTAACGCCTCGTCTATCCGCGCAAGAAAAGGCGGCACTTTGGGGCCGCATTGGTTATGTTGCTGCTCTTGATCACGATCCAAAGGCGCTGATCTGGTATGACAAAGGCGGGAAAAATGTTTGTTCTGGGCCTTACATGGCCCACTCTGAAGGCTGTCTCGAGTGGCGAGTGCGCAGCGCTTTACGACAAA
This sequence comes from uncultured Sutterella sp., assembly GCA_900554675.1. GTDB lineage: Bacteria > Pseudomonadota > Gammaproteobacteria > Burkholderiales > Burkholderiaceae_F > Aphodousia. The sequence continues at coordinate 1,685 of USIM01000041.1, read as the reverse complement.
CACAATGGACGAAGGTCAATGCATTTATTTCGCAATTACCCAAGGATCTCAAGCAAAAAGAGGCATGGATCTATTGGAAAGGTTATGCGCTCAAGAAGTTAGGTTCTGGCAAGGCCGCCCAAAACGAATTTGCCAAACTTAAAAATGTGCGAACTTTCTATGGGAAATTAGCCGCTGAACAGCGTCATTTACCCATCGTTTATCAAACGACTGGCGCAACAGGCGCTTCTCAAGAGAGCATCAAAGCATGCACAAGTAATAACCACTTTTTGCGTGCAACCGAATTTTATGACTTAGGCCTCTTGCAATATGGCCACCGCGAATGGAATTGGGGCATTCGTGAGGCTTCTGCTTTAGAGCTTCTTGCGGCTGCTCAATGGGCTCAACAAAAAGGCATTTGGCACCGTATGATTAATACATCGGAGCGTGTTGCCGAACGACTCCCCATTGATCACGAATTGCTTTACCCCAAACCGTATCAAGCGCTCATTGAAAACTATTCGAAAGTTAACAACATTCGAGACGATTGGGTCTACGGCTTAATTCGCCAAGAGTCTCGCTTCATTTCGATTGCAAAATCAAACGTCGGCGCAAATGGTTTAATGCAAATCATGCCCGCAACAGCAACGTGGATTGCCAACAACTTAAATGTCGAGAATTTTGACCCTTCGAGCATTTATGAAGCCAACACCAATATTCAATTTGGGACTGCTTATCTGAGAACATTACTTGATCGGCTTGACCAAAATATGGTCTTGGCAACTGCAGGCTACAATGCCGGCCCCAATCGAGCAAAACAGTGGCGAGCCTCATTAACAAAACCCGTCGAAGGCGCCATCTTTATCGAGACAATTCCTTTCACGGAAACTCGGGGTTACGTACAAAATGTCATGGCCAATATGGTGGAATATGCTCAAACGAGCCATCAACCCATTAAGCGCCTATCGGAAATTATTGGTACGATTTCCCCTAAACCCATTGATGCAAAAGACACCATCTGATTATGGAAATCTACTTAGTTGGCGGTTACGTCCGAGACCACTTTTTGAGAAAAGAGTTTCACTATGACATCCCCGAGGGGGATCGTGATTGGGTCGTTGTTGGAACAACGCCGCAGGAGATGTTAGAAAAGGGATTTTTACCGGTAGGTAAAGATTTCCCCGTCTTTTTGCACCCTAAAACTCACGAAGAATACGCATTAGCAAGAACAGAGCGCAAAGTCGCTCCCGGCTACCATGGCTTTACCTTCCATGCTTCGCCCGATGTGACCTTGGTTGAAGACCTTCACCGTCGTGATTTAACGATTAATGCCATGGCCATGCAAGGTGAAACACTCTACGACCCCTATAACGGTCTGGCCGATCTCAAATCAAAAACACTTCGCCATGTTTCTGACGCTTTTAAAGAAGATCCCGTCAGAATTTTAAGAGTTGCGCGATTTTGTGCGAAGTTAGAGGATTTTAACGTCGCCGACGAGACGATGAACTTAATGAAAACGATGGTTGAATGCGGTGAAGCCGATGCGCTCGTCCCCGAACGCGTCTTTCTTGAAATGCGAAAAGCCTTCACACACCGACATTGTGATCAATTCATTAATGTCTTAATGAATTGCGGTTTAGGACAAAAACTTTTTAGCGACCTTAACCTCACAAAGGACATTTTGGAAAGATTGACCCAAGCGCATG